>DATGEV010000303.1:0-2259 GCA_035309885.1 Sphingomonas sp. | reverse complement strand
GATCAAGTCCGGGATGACGACAGTGATCGGGCGAGCGAGCACTGGCATCCTACACCGCCACCCTCTCCTGCCCCCTCAGAAGATCGCGACGCTCTGCATTCCCTGCGCGACGCAGGCGCCGTCGCGGCTCCACATCGTCATGTGCTGGCTGGAGAAGCCGCCCGCGGCGTGATGCGCGGTGGAGCGGAGCAGCCACCAGCCGTCGGTGGTGGTGGGGTGTGCTGCCAGCAGGTTGATCATCCAGGTGATGCTGCTGATCGGGCGCTTTTCGGTTAGCAGCGGCATCGCACCGGGGGGCAGCGCATCGGCGACCAACAGCAGCTCAGTGACCGGATCGAGCCCCGCCCGGTCGCGCAGCCGTATCCAGAACAGCAGATCGGGGACGCCGCGCCGCGGCTCGGGCCAGGCATGGCGCCACTCGAAATTGGGGGCGAAGCCGGGGCCACCCTTGCGGAACGCCTCGGCCGCCATGTCCGGATCCGGCAACGCCGGCGGCACATTGTCGTCGTGGCGGATCGGGGACTCGCGCTCGGCGACGAACACGAAGCCCGCCTTGAGCCCGGCGCCCTCCTCGCCCACCACCTCGGCATCGACGAAGGCGGTCGAGCGACCGCGCCGCACCGTCACCGCGCGCGCCGTGACGGTGCCGGCGAGCGGGCGCACGAACGCGATCGTCGCGGAGCGCAGCGGCGGCAGATCGTCGGCCAGCCCCCGCGCCGCCTCGAACGCGAGCGCGGTGCTCAAGCCCCCATAGCTGGTGCGGCCCTGCAGCCACGCGTCCGGAATCGCGACCGACAGCGCGCCCGGCACCCGCCGAGCGGCAGCGAAAGCGGCGCCGAGGCTCACCATGTCGTCGAACCCGGCTTGCGCTGCCCCGGCGGCTTGGCGGTCGGGTGCGAGGTCGACAGCCCGCCATCGACGACGAGCGCATGGCCGTTGACATAGCTCGCCGCCGGCGAGGCGAGGAACAGCGCGGCCGAGGCAATCTCCTCGGGCTCGCCGCCGCGCAACGTCGGGTTGAGCTGGCCGATCAGATCCTCCTTACCCACCGCCCGTGCGCGGTCGTAGGCGAAGCTGGTCATGCCCGTCTCGATCAGCCCGGGGCAGATCGCGTTGACGCGCACGCCGGTGCCGGCGAGCTCCTGCGCGGCGGTCTGGACGAGGTTGATGACCCCCGCCTTCGACGCCGAATAGGGCGCCGGCCCTGCGCCCGCGCGGATCCCCGCGACCGAGGCGGTGCAGATGATCGCCCCGCCACCGCGCTGCTTGATCGCCGGCGCGCCATGCTTCACCGCGAGGAACGGGCCGATCAGATTGACACGCAGCGTCTCCATCCAGACTTCGGGCGTGGCGTCGAAATAGCCGCCGAACACGCCGCCGGTGATGCCCGCATTGGCGAAGAAGATGTCGAGCCCGCCGAACTCGGAAACCGCGCGCGCCACCAGTGCCTCGACATCGGCCTCGCGCCCCGCGTCGGCGCGCACCGCCACCGCGCGACCGCCGGCCGCGAGAATGGCGGCGACCGTCTCGTCGAGCGCCGGGGCGAGATCGGCGGCGACCACCGCCGCGCCTTCGCGTGCGAACAGCTTCGCCGATGCGCGGCCGATCCCCGATGCCGCGCCGGTGACGATCGCGACCTTGCCGTCGAGCACGCCGCTCATATCGTCATCCCCCCGATGGTCACGCCGCCATCGACGACGATCGCCTGGCCGGTCACATAGGCGCTGGCGTCCGAGGCGAGGAACACGGCGGCGCCTGCGATGTCGCGCGGCTCGCCGATGCGGTGCAGCGGCGTCTGCGCGTTCACGCGCTTCTCGGCCTCCGGATTTTCCCACAGCGCGCGCGCGAAGTCGGTGCGGATGAGCCCCGGCGCGATCGCGTTGATCCGCACATTATGGTCGCCGATCTCCACCGCATAGTTGCGTACCAGCTGGAAATCCGCCGCCTTGGAGACATTGTAGGCGCCGATCACGCGCGATCCCTGCAGCCCGCCGATCGACGAGACGACGATGATCGCCCCGCCGCGCCGCTCGACCATCTCGGGCAGCACGAGCTGGATCAGCCAGTGGTTGGAGAGGATATTGTTGTCGAGGATCTTACGGAACTGCTCGTCGGCGATGCCGTTCATCGAGCCATAATAGGGGTTGCTGGCGGCATTGCAGACCAGCACGTCGATGCGGCCGAACGCGGCGCGCGTGCGCGCCACCAGCGCCTCCAGATCGGGCTTGGACGAGATGCTGGCGGCGATCGCCACCGCCG
>DATGEV010000302.1:0-3841 GCA_035309885.1 Sphingomonas sp. | reverse complement strand
CGTCGAGCCCCGCCTCACGGGCCAGCGCGGTCAGCCGCTCGACCTGGGTATGGACCTCGTCCCGCAAACCGATCGAGACGAGGTCGCTGCGGTCGAGCGAGGTCAGCATCGTCACCGCCACCACCTTGGTGTCGAGCGGGGCGGCGGCCTTGGCGTCCTCCATCATCGCGCGTCCGCCGGCGGCGTGGACGGTGACGATCGCGGGCTCCAGCACGCTCAGCGCCTGCATCGCCTTGCCGACGGTGTTGGGAATGTCGTGCAGCTTGAGATCGAGGAAGATCGGCAGCCCCAGTGCCGCCATCTCGCGCACGCCCGGGCGCCCATTGGCCGCGAAGAATTCGAGGCCCAGCTTGATCCCGCCGACATGATGGCGAACCTTCTGGGCGAGCGCCTTGGCATGCTCGATGTCGGGGGTGTCGAGAGCGACATAGATGGGAGAACGGTGGGTCACGATCGGGCTGGAGATTCCGTGAGTGAGGTCTGGTCGGCGGGGTGGGCCGGTGCGGGTGTCGCCATCTCGCCGATGCCGCGAATGTCCGCAAGGGCCCGTTCGTGGCTGTCGAGGCGGCGCTTCAACCGCCAGCGCGTGGCCCGGTAATAGGCGAACATGGGCAGGAACCCCGCGGCGAAGGCGCCGAACACCAGAACGGGCAGCTTGGCGTCGACCAGCAGCCCCCCCCAGAGGTTGATCGTGACGGGCGTCCAGTTGCGCATCGCGAAGATCACCGCCGCGACTGCCAGGACCACCCAGAAGAGCGTTTTCAGAAACTGCATGGTGCAAACTCTATGCGGAAGGGCGGGGCGACGCCAGCCTTCCTCGTTTCGGTATCAATCCGGCTTTTGCGCCTATCCGAAAGAATCGGTGAAGCATCGGGCCGGCGCATCCGGGTTGGTCAGCCGATCTCGCGCTCCAGCGTCTCGATCAGTTCGGGGACATGCTTCAGTCGTTCGCGCTCCTCGGCCAGTATCGCGCGGAACAAGTCATGCTTCAGCCCGGCGATCTCGCCGGGGTGCAACGTGCTGCCGGACGGAAGCGCGGAGGCGACGATGTCGATCAGCCGATCGGCACCGTGCAGGCGGCCCCAGAGATAGTCATTCTCGCGATAGGAACGGCTAAAGAAGGCCCCGAAACTATTGAACTGAATGCCTTTCAGACTCGCTTCCGCACCACCTTCGCGGATCGCGCGGGCATCGTCGGGGGAGATGCGGTCGACCTTCACCGGATCGAACTCGTCGAGCCCCTCCCCTTGGAGCAGGGGAAGCATCGCGATGTCGTAGAAAGGGAATCCCAGATAGGCTAGCAGCATCTGCCGCCGCTCGGCCTTGGGCAGCACGGCGAAGGCGGCGGCCAGACGCTCGTCGGCTTCGCGATCCAGCGCGGCGAGGTCACGGGCCTCAGCGATCCATTGCAGCGCGGCGCCCGGTTGCTCCACCGCGATCCGTGCGGCCGCGCGCGCCGCCTCGCCGTAGAACGCGTCAGCCTGCCGCGCGAGATAGGGGGTGAGCGCATCGAACAAGGCCTCGCGCATCGTCTGCGCGGCCTCGCGCGGCACTTCGCCGACCTGTTCCATGACCTTGATCCGGCGACTGAGGAAGCGGAAGCGGCGTACACGGAAACGCAGGTCATGGCGGCGGAAGAACAGCACCGCCGATTCCGACGCCCCAGCCGCGCTGAGCGCATGGGGATCGCGCAGCCCCAGCTCGCTTACATGCTCGGCGATCGCATGCCGATAGGCCTCGATCGGGGGGCGCGGGCCGGGCCCCGCCAGCGAATGGAGCAGGATCGCCAGCTCCTCGCAGATGCTGGTGAGCTTGAGATGGCCATAGGAGGCATAGGCATATCCCGCGCCGCGCGCGGCGCGGGCATGAGCCTTGGAGCGCCAGGAGAGCAGCCGGCTCGGCGTCGGGGAATCGAGGAAGAAGGTGTAACCGAGCGCGTCCTCGACCGCCGATTCCACCTCGCCACGGATCGCGTCGGTGATCGCGCGCATGCGGTTGATGCGGGCCGAGCGGGCCTCGATCTCCTCCAGATTGTCGCGGATCGGCTGTTCGCGGGGAATGTCGGAGATCGCGCCGAAGATCGTCTGGAAAAAGCCCGGCTGCATGGTCGCGCCCGATGCCGTCAGCCGCATCGTCTTCGAGCCGGGGTGCGGATCGATGTAGATGAAGCGACGATCGATCTCGCGCCGGGCCGGGCGATTGCGGAGCGCCTCGACGGCGGGACGGAAGGGCGCGTTGGCGAGCACCGAGCCATCGATCAGTGCCGCCGATTCAGCCTGACCCGCCGCCGCATGCCGGGGCAGCGAGCAGGCGAGGAAGGCGTTGCGCGTCGGCCAATCCTGGCTCCGTTCGGCGAGGACCGCGTCGAGCTCGCCCACGGTGAAGGGTGGAAAGGCGCCGGGGAAGCTTGCGGTGGCACGCGCGGCGAAGGCGAGCTCGGCCGGATCGGCGATCACCCGCGCGCCGTCTTCGCCGGGACGTCCGCGATCGACGAAGGCGAGGGTCAGGCGATGCTCGGTCTCCACCACCTCATCGGGTGAATGGAGCTTGAGCCGCTCGGGATGGCCGTGGAAGTCCGTCACCGTCACGAACAGGTCGAGCGGCTGGCCGTCGGGGAGCAGCGGCGGCCCGCCGGGGCTGCTCGCCATCGCATTCAACGCGTCGAGGATCATGTGGGTGAAGCCGGCCCCGCTGAACGGCGGCTCGAACCAGCGGCCGCGTACGAAGCGCGTGAGCTTGGCCTTCACCTCGGCGCGCGCGGCGGGTTCCACGGTCTCCTCCAGCCCTGCTTCGCGGCCGGCCATTGCCCAGGCGATCGGCGTTGCCCACATCTTGGAGAGGCGCGATCCCGGCCGTGCATCGGGATCGACCAGCTCCTCGACGTCGGCCTTGTCCAGCCATAGGTTGGTGAGTGGATCGAGCGACTGCCCACTGGAAATCGCCTGCGCCAAGAAGATGCCGTTGAGGCCTCCGGCGCTGGCTCCGGCGACGATGTCGACCAGCACGCGCAGCCGGAGCTCGGCTTCGATCTCGATGGATTCGAGCAGGCGACAGTAGATGGCCTCGGTGCGGCTGCCGGGATCTTCCCCGGCGGTGAAGGCACGACTGGCACGGGCGAGGTGCCAGATCTCCTTGGTGATGCCGTGCATGTAGACAGCCAGGCTGATCCCGCCATAGCAGACCAGCGCCAACCGCAGTTCCTTCTCCCTCATGACGCAGGGGTCGCATGCCCCTGAAACGACTGCAAGACGCTCGGCGCGCTGCTGTCCCTACCATCGGACGGGCGGTGTGCCCGCAACGGCTTGCTCCGGTGGCGCCTCATGGTTATGTTCTTGCTTCGTTCAGGGTGGAGTATCATGGCCAAGCCAGCCAAGCGTTATGTCTGTCAGGCGTGTGGGGGCGTTTCCCACCGCTGGCAGGGCCAGTGCACCGATTGCGCCGAGTGGAACTCGCTGGTCGAGGAGGCGCCGATCCTGGCGACCCCGTTCGCGGCCAAGCATGATCTGCGGCGCGGGGGGCAATTGCTCGAACTGGTCGGGCTCGACGCCGATGTGGTGCTGCCCGAACGGATCCAGACCGGCATTGCCGAGCTGGATCGGGCGCTGGGCGGCGGGCTGGTCTCGGGCTCGGCGACGCTGATCGGCGGCGATCCGGGGATCGGCAAGTCGACGCTGCTGATCCAGGCGGCGGCACGACTGGCCGAGCGCGGGCTGTCGGTGGCCTATATCTCGGGCGAGGAGGCGGCGGATCAGGTACGGCTGCGCGCGCGCCGGTTGGGCCTCGGCAATGCGCCGGTGAAGCTCGGCGCGGCGACCTCGGTGCGCGACATCCTCGCGACGCT
>DATGEV010000301.1:0-14021 GCA_035309885.1 Sphingomonas sp. | reverse complement strand
AAAATTGAAAGCCGCTCGGGAACATCATAGATGACGTCTATGATCGACCGCTATCTGCTGCGCTATTTCCTGAGCGTGATCGACCAGGGCAATTTCTCCAAGGCGGCGGCAGCGTGCAACGTGTCACAGCCGACGCTGTCGGTCGGCATCGCCAAGCTGGAGCGGGAGATGGGTCGCGCGTTGTTCCACCGTACCAACCGCCGTGTCGAGCTGACCGAGGCGGGGGTGCGGCTCGCCGCCCATGCGCGCCGCATCGAGGCGGAGTTCGCGATCGCCGAGCGCGAGGTGCAGGGAACGACGACTCAGGCGACGGTGCGGCTCGGGCTGCTGCCGACATTGCCGGGCGCCTGGATCGAGGATTTCCTCGCGCGGCTCGATCCCGCCGGTGAGCGGGTCGAGCTGGTCGAGGGGCGCGAGCGCGAATTGCTCGAACGGCTGGCGCGCGGACGCATCGACGTCGCGTTGAGCCTGGTCCGCCGCGATCAGGATCGCTTCGTTACCGAGCCATTGTTCCGCGAAGGTTATGCGCTGGCATTGCCGGCGACACATCCGCTGTCGGGGCGCGAGGAGATTGCGGCGGAGGAACTGGCCGACAACACCATGATCGTTCGCCGTCAGTGCGAGGTGCTGGCCGAGACCAGCCGCCATTTCACCGCACGCGGCGTGCGGCCCTTCTTCGCCGCGCGCACCACCAGCGACGAGCGCGCGCTGGCGTTGGTGCGCGCGGGGCTAGGCATCACGGTGATGCCGGAGGGATTCCGGGCCGAAGGCGTGGCGCGTCCGCGCCTCACAGACTTCATGCCGAAGCGGGAGGTGGGGTTGCTCTATGCGGCGCATGTCGATCCCGCGCGGCTGCGTGCGGGCGGTGTGCTCCAGGCGCTGACCGCGGCCGTCGCCGCCGCGCGCTGAGGCTCCCGAAACCATCCATCTTAGGGGGTGGGTACCGGTCGCCTGGGGGCGGCGGGCGAAAAACCCGTCGCCCCGGACGCCAAGCAATACGGCGCGAATCCGCCTCACGACGGATCCATACGCGCGCCGCCAGCCACATGGCAGTGGGACGCTACACGATCATGCCGATCAGCCTGCCTCCCCCGAGGCTGGTAATCAGAGACCCTAGCAACCGACGGTGCGCATGGCATCCTGCACATTGGTCGAATGACGTCATGATGGATGCATAAGTATCTGAATTACCGACGTTGTGTCGTCCTATTGGAAGCCGACGACCTCATGGGGCAGGTAGGGTTCCTCCAGCCGGTCGATCTCGCGGTCGCTGAGCGGTAATTCAAGAGCGGCGATTGCGTCTTCCAGATGGCTCGGCTTGGAGGCGCCCACGATCGGCGCCGACACCTCCTCCTTGGCAAGCACCCAGGCGAGCGCCACCTGCGCGCGCGGTACCTCGCGTTCCGCCGCGATTTCGGCGACGCGCTCGACAATCTTGCGGTCTGCGTCGGCGGTGCGCTGGTAGAGCGTGCGGCCGAACAGGTCGGTCTCGGAGCGCGCGGTGGTCTCGTCCCAGTCGCGGGTCAGGCGGCCGCGGGCGAGCGGGCTCCACGGGATCACGCCGATTCCCTCCGCTTCGCACAGCGGCAGCATCTCGCGCTCCTCCTCGCGATAGAGCAGGTTGAGATAGTTCTGCATGGTGACGAAGCGCGTCCAGCCGTTCGCCTGCGCGACATGGAGCATCGTCGCGAATTGCCACGCATACATCGACGAGGCGCCGATATAGCGGGCCTTGCCGGCCTTCACGACGTCGTGAAGCGCCTCCAGCGTCTCCTCGATCGGTACATCGTAGTCGAAGCGGTGGATCTGGTAGAGATCGACATAATCGGTGCCGAGCCGCTTCAGGCTGGCGTCGATCTCAGTCATGATCGCCTTGCGTGACAGCCCGGCGCCGTTGGGCCCCGGCCGCATCCGGCCATGCACCTTGGTGGCGATCACCACCTCCTCGCGGCGGGTGAAATCCTTGAGCGCGCGGCCGACGATCTCCTCCGACGTGCCGTCCGAATAGACATTGGCGGTGTCGAAGAAATTGATCCCGGCCTCCACCGCCTGGCGGATGATCGGGCGGCTCCTTGCCTCGTCGAGCGTCCATTCGTGATGCCCGCGATCGGACTCGCCGAAGGTCATGCAGCCGAGGCACAGCCGCGACACATCCAGCCCGGTATTGCCGAGTTTGACATAGTCCATGTCGAGTCTCCTTGCCGCCGCCGGAGCGGTGCGGGGGGTGTTCAGGCGTCTGCGTTCGCCGCGAAGGTGTCGCACCGAGCAGGATCGCCCGAATCGATGCCGCGCTTCAACCACTCTATGCGCTGGGCGGCGGTGCCGTGGGTGAAGCTGTCGGGCACGACGCGGCCCTGTGCCTCCTGCTGGAGCGTGTCGTCGCCGATCGCGTGCGCGGCCTTAAGGCCTTCCTCGACGTCGCCGGGATCGAGCAGGTTGCGGTTCTGTGCGGCCCACACACCGGCGAAGCAGTCGGCTTGGAGCTCGACGCGGACCTGCAGCGCATTGGCCTGCTTGGCACTCACCTGCCGCTGCTGTTCGGTCACCTTGGGCAGGACGCCGAGCAGATTCTGGACATGATGGCCGACCTCGTGCGCGATCACATAGGCCTGCGCGAAATCGCCCGGCGCGCCGAAGCGGCTCTTGAGCTCGTCGTAGAAGCTGGTGTCGAGATACACGCGCTGGTCGTTGGGGCAGTAGAAGGGCCCCATCGCCGATTGCGCCGCGCCGCAGCCCGACAGCCCGCTGCGGCTGTAGAAGATCAGCCCGGCGGGCGTGTAGCGCTGGCCCTGGCTCTGGAAGATGCGGCCCCACGTATCCTCGGTGCTGGCGAGCACTTGGCAGGAGAATTTGCTCGCCGCGTCGACCGCGCAGGCATGGGCGGCGCCTTCGTGCGTGAGCGCCGGCGCACCGCCGCGCGGCAGGGCGTTGTCGCCGCCACCAATCAGCGCCAGCGGGTTGCCGCCGAAGATCAGCGCGCCGACGATCAGGACGAGGATGCCGCCAATGCCGAAGCGACTCGCCACCACGCCGAGCAGCAGGGGGAAGATCCCGCCAACGCCGCCGCCGAAACCACCACCTTCTTGGCTGCGCTCGTCGCCGACATCGTCGCTGGTTCGATAGTCGTCGAGCCGCATGGCGACCTCCTCCCGCGAAACTGGCCCGTGCTGATGCGCGGCAGGGGTTGGATTGCCAATCTGTCATGAACCCGTGCTTGATGCGTTGCAACAACAGGGGCAGGATGCCGCCATGTCAGAAGCCGATATTCGCCGGCGCAAGACCAATGCGCCGATGCCGCTGCCCGAACAGGTGGCCCTTGTCCTTCAGGGTGGGGGGGCGCTCGGTTCCTTCCAGGCGGGTGTGTTCGAGGCGTTGGCCGAGGTCGAGATCGAGGTCGACTGGGTGGCCGGCATCTCGATCGGCGCGGTCAACGCCGCGCTGATCGCCGGCAATCCGCCCGAACGACGGGTCGAGCGCCTCGCCGAGTTCTGGAACACGGTCACCGCTGGGCTGCCTTGCTTCCCCTTGCCCTGGAAGTCCGACCAGATGCGCGAGTTGCTGCACGAATGGTCCGCCGCGATGGTGGCGACCGGCGGCGTGCCAGGCTTCTTCGCGCCGCGTCTGCTGCCGCCGGTCATGGCGGCGCCGGGCAGTTGCGAGGCGCTCAGCTATTATGACACCACGCCGCTGGTCGACACGCTGAACAGGCTGGTCGACTGGGATCTGCTCAACAACGGCCCGGTGCGGCTGTCGGTCGGCGCGGTGGAGATCGAGAGCGGCAATTTCTATTTCTTCGACACCAAGAAGGAGCGCATCGATCATCGTCACATCATGGCATCGGGTGCGTTGCCGCCGGGGCTGCCGCCGGTCGAGATCGACGGCAAATGGTGGTGGGACGGCGGCATCGTCTCCAACACGCCTTTGAGCCATGTGCTCGACAAGCAGACCACCGACCTGCTGATCTTCCAGGTCGATCTGTTCTCGTCGCAGGGGGCGAGGCCCAAGACGATGATGGACGTGATGGCGCGGTCCAAGGAGATCCAATATTCCAGCCGCACCCGCACCATTTCCGACGAGCGGATGAAAGCCCGCAAGCGTCGCGAGGTGGCGTCGCGCGTGCTCGCCAAGCTGCCGCCCGAGCTCAAGGATGATCCCGACGTCAAGGCGCTGACCCAGATCGCGCACGAGCATGCGGTCAGCCTCGTCCAGCTCGTCTATCGCGCCAACAGCTGGGAAGGCGGATCGCGCGACTATGAATTCTCCGAGCTCACCAAGACCGAACACTGGCAGGCGGGCCGTGACGCGATCGCGCACACGATTAGCAAGTCCGGCCTGATCGCCACCAACATCCTCGACGGCAAGACTGCCGCCTTCGATCTCACGCCGCGCTGACGGCTTCACCGCAGGAAGGAGAACGCTGCATGTTCCTCAAGGGCAAGACCGCGCTCGTCACCGGTTCCACCTCGGGCATCGGCCTCGCTTATGCGAAGGCGCTGGCGGCGGAAGGCGCGCAGGTTATGATCAACGGTTTCGGCGATGCCGCCGCGATCGAGAAGGAGCGGGCCGCGCTGGAGACGGCGTCGGGCAAGGCGCTCTATTCCGACGCCGACATGACCAAGCCCGAATCGATCGCGGCGATGGTCAAGCGCTGCCATGACGAGCTGGGCGGGCCGGACATCGTGATTGCGAACGCCGGCGTCCAGCATGTCGAGCCGATCGACACCTTCCCGGTTGCCAAGTGGGACCAGATCATCGCGATCAATCTCTCCTCGGCCTTCCACCTGATGCAGGCGGCGATCCCGCTGATGAAGGCGAAGAAGTGGGGGCGGATCGTGTCGACGGCCTCGGCGCATTCGCTGGTCGCGTCGCCGTTCAAGTCGGCTTATGTGACCGCCAAGCACGGCATCGCCGGCCTCACCAAGACGGCGGCGCTGGAGACCGCGACCTTCGGCATCACGGTCAATTGCATCTCGCCCGGCTATGTCTGGACGCCGCTGGTCGAGAACCAGATCCCCGACACGATGAAGGCGCGGGGCATGACGCGCGAGCAGGTGATCAACGACGTGCTGCTCGATGGCCAGCCCACCAAGCAGTTCGTCACCGCCGAGCAGGTAGCGGCGCTGGCGGTGTTTCTCTGCCGCGACGAGGCGGCGCAGATCACCGGCTCCAACTACTCGATCGACGGCGGCTGGACGGCGGAATAACCGCCCCGGCACGGCCCGTTGTCGGCGACGGGGGCAGCGGTCTATGGTCGCGCCTCCTGCGTCGTCGAAAGGTCGTTCATGCCACTGCCCCTCTCCCGTTCCCTCGCCCTGCTGCTGCTCGCGGGTCTGGCGGGGTGTGCGACCAAGGGGGCCTGCCCGCCGGGAAGTCAGACGACCCTGCCGGAAAAGTCCGACTGGCATAATATCATCACCGATCCCGATCATGTCCGCCTGCGCAACTGGCGGCGGGCGTTCGTCGACTCGCTTGCGGCGGTGCGGGCCAGCGGGCAGGGCGCGCAGATCGACGCTGAGGGCTCGCTGCTCGATCCCGACGCCGGGATCGATGATGCGATGCCGCCGGTCGGCTTCTACCGCTGCCGCGTCCTCAAGCTCGGGGCCAAGGGCGACGGGCGTTCGAACTTCGTCGCCATTCCCGCGCATCGCTGCCAGGTGCGGCCGTCGAACGACCTGTTCAAGCTCGTCGTGCTTGACGGGGTGCAGCGCCCGTCGGGCCGACTCTATGCGGACGGGCCCTCGCGCGTGGTGTTCCTCGGCACGATGATCCTCAGCGACGAGATGAAGCCGATCGGCTACGGCCGCGACGCCGATCGCGACATGGTCGGCGCGATGCAGCATATCAGCGCCCAGCGCTGGCGCCTGTTGCTCCCCTATCCCACCTGGGAATCGAACATGGACGTCATGGAGCTGACGCCCGAATCCTGACAGAACCGGGGCAGCCGCCTTAGCAGGGCTGGTCGAGGGCGAGATGCCCGTCGCGCCGCAGCGCCTCGACGGCGAGCTTGACCTGCTGGCTGTCGCCGCGCGGCATCACCAGCACCGCGTCCTTGGTGGCGATGATGATGATGTCCTTGACCCCGACGGCCGCAACCAGCGGACCTTCGGAGCGGATCAGGCAGTTCGAAGTATCGATCGCCAGCACCTCGCCATGGTGCGCGTTGCCGTCGAGATCCTTGACCGCGAGCTCGTGCAGCGCATCCCAGCTGCCGACGTCGGACCAGCCCATCTCGACCGGCACGACCGCGACGCGGTCGGCCTTCTCCATCACCGCATAGTCGATCGAATCCGACGGCGATCGACCGAAGGCCAGCGCGTCGGGGTGGAGGCGCGCGCCCTCACGTCGCCCGCCCGCGATCGTGGCACGCGCCGCCGCCGCGATCTCCGGGGCATGCAGGTCGAGCGCGGCCATGTAGCTGGCAGCGGTGAACAGGAAGATGCCGCCGTTCCAGCTGTAGCAGCCCTGAGCCAGATAGGATTCGGCCGTCATCCGATCGGGCTTCTCGACGAAGCGCTCCACCCGCTGGACACCGGGCGCGATCTCCTCGCCGCGGCAGATATAGCCATAGCCGGTCTCGGGCGCGGTCGGCGCGATCCCGAAGGTGGCAAGCCAGCCCGCCTCGACCAGCGGCACCGCGCGCTCGATCGCGGCGTGGAAGGCGGGCACGTCGGCGATGACATGGTCGCTCGGCATCACCAGCAGGATCGCGTCGGGCTCGGCGGCGCAGGCGGCGAGCGCGATCGCCGGGGCGGTGTTGCGCGCGGCGGGTTCGAGGATCAGCGCGCCGGGCGTGATTTCGAGCTCACCGAACTGCGCTTCGATCTCGTCGGCGTGCGCGGCGCTGGCCACCACCATCGGCGGCAGGAAGCGATCCTCGCCCAGCGCGCGCCGCGCCGTCACCTGCAGCATCGTCTCGGTATGCGTCAGCGCCAGCAACTGCTTGGGCCGCGCCGTGCGGGACAAGGGCCACAACCGCGTGCCCGATCCACCAGACAGGATCACCGGCGTGATCCGTCGTCGCTCTGTCATCACCCAACCCCAATCGAGAGTTCGTCGCTCCTGGCGGCATGAGAATGGCTCAATCCCTGGCGGGCGTCCAAGGTTTCAGGAAATATTTGTCAATTTCAGCGACACCCCTTCCCGCGGCGGCTAAGCAGGCGATGCCATCGGGGATGTGGGCGTGATCAGATTGTTCAAGCATTATGTGCCCTACGCCGTGCTGCTGCTCGGCGCGGTGGACATCGTGCTGCTGGTCGCTGCCGCCGAGCTCAGCTGGCAGCTGCGTGCCTGGCAGATCGGCATGGCCATTACGCCGATCGCGAGCCGACTGGGTCCGCTGCTCACCTTCGCCATGGCTGTCGAGATCGCGCTGGTCGCGGTGGGTGTCTACGGGACCGACGCGCTGCAATCGGTACGATTCGCGGTGGTGCGGCTGATCGTCGGCGTGGCGGTTGGTATGATCCTGGTGTCGGTGCTGTCCTTCCTGTTTCCGGGACTGACGCTGTGGCGCTCCAACGCGCTCTACGCGGCGCTGATCGCACCCACGATGCTGACGCTCGCGCGGCTGATGCTGGCCCGGACGCTCGGGTCCGAGGCGTTCAAGCGGCGTGTGCTGGTGCTCGGCGCGGGGCCGCGCGCGGCGCGGATCCAGGCGCTGGCGGAGCGCCCCGGATCGGGCTTCACGGTGTGCGGCTTCGTGGGCATGAACGACGGCGAGGATGCGGTGGCCGGTGCGATCAACCGGTCCACCATCGACAGCCTCGGCGATCATGTCGTCCTGCTCGGGGCGAGCGAGGTGGTGCTGGCGCTGCAGGAGCGGCGCAACGCTCTGCCGCTTGACGATCTGCTGCGGATCCGCACGACGGGCGTCCATGTCCACGACATCTCGACCTTCCTCGAACGCGAGACTGGGCGCGTCGATCTCGCCACCGCGAGCCACAGCTGGCTGATCTTCTCCGACGGATTTTCGTCGGGGCGCTTCCTGTCGACGATCGCCAAGCGCGGCTTCGACATCACGGCGAGCCTGATCCTGCTGATCCTGTCGGCGCCGCTCATCCTGCTGACGGCGATCGCGGTGAAGCTGGAGAGCCGGGGTCCGGCCTTCTACCGGCAGAAGCGGGTCGGCCTCTACGGGCAGGAGTTCGAGGTCATCAAGCTGCGCTCGATGCGGCAGGATGCCGAAGTGGCCGGGCAGGCGGTATGGGCGCAGGAGAACGACCCGCGCATCACCCGTGTCGGCCGTTTCATCCGCAAGGTGCGCGTCGACGAGTTGCCGCAGGTGTGGGTGGTGCTGAATGGGCGGATGAGCTTCGTCGGCCCCCGGCCTGAACGCCAGCCCTTCGTCTCCGATCTCACCACCCAACTGCCCTTCTATGCCGAGCGGCATATGGTGAAGCCGGGCATCACAGGCTGGGCGCAGATCAACTATCCCTATGGCGCGAGCCTCGAGGACGCGCACCACAAGCTCGAATATGATCTCTATTACGCCAAAAACTACACGCCCTTCCTCGATCTGCTGATCCTGTTGCAGACGGTGCGCGTGCTGCTCTGGCCCTCGGGCGCGCGTTGAACGATGGGGTCGGGCGTCCTCCACCCTTCGCGCACCGCGATCGTGCGGTTGCTCGCGCTCCTGGCGTCCTTCCTCTATCTTGCCGCGACGCTGGTGCTGCTGGCAGCGGTGGAGCCGCTGGGGCTGGTCTATACCTGGATCGGGCGTGGGCTGGTGGTGTTCGGCGCGAGCTTCGCGGCGATGCTGCTGCTGCCGGAGGGGAGCGCGCGCAACTGGCTGCGGCTGCAGCTCGCCAAGCATCTGTTTCGTCACCGCTACGATTATCGCGCCGAGTGGTTGCGCTTCACGCGCACGCTCGGTGATGGCGGCGGTGGGGAGGATCTGACCAGCCGAATCGAGCGCGCGCTGGCGGACATCACCGCCTCGCCCGCCGCGCGGCTGCTGGTGCTGTCGCCGTCGGGGCGATTGGAACCGGCGCGATCAGGGGCCTGGCCCAGCGGCGCGGCGGCCGGCTTCGATGCCGGCTTCGTGCGGATGACGGAGAGCGCGCCCCGGATCCTCGACGTCGAGGCGCTGCGGGATGGACAGGCGAGCCCGGAGATCGGGCTTGCGCCCGGATGGCTGGCCGATGATCGCTCGATCTGGGCGGGCGTGCCGCTGGTCCATGGCGAGCGGCTCGCTGGCTTCGTGCTGCTGGCGCGGCCGCCGGTCGACCGCCGCATCGATTGGGAGGATCATGATCTGCTCTCGGTCGCGGGCCGGCAGGTGGCAAGCCATCTCGCAGAGGCGCAGGGGCAGGAGGCGCTGGCCGAGGCGCGCCGCTTCCACGAGTTCAACCGGCGCTTTGCCTTCATCGTCCATGATGTGAAGAATCTCGCCAGCCAGCTCGGCCTGGTCGTGCGCAATGCTGAACGCCATGCCGACAACCCCGATTTCCGCGTCGACATGGTGGCGACGCTGCGCGATTCGGTGCAGCGACTGAACGAGTTGCTCGCCCGGCTGACACCGCAATCGGTGACGCGCGCCGATCCGCCGCGCGCGGCGAACCCGATGGGGGTGCTGAAGCGGGTGGCGGCGCAGCACTATGCGCGGCATCCGATCACGCTGTCGGGGAGCGATGATCTCCATGCGCTGTTCGATCCCGAGCGACTGGAGCGCGCGCTCGGCCATCTCGTCCAGAACGCGATCGAGGCAAGCGCGCCCGATGCACCGGTGTGGCTCTCTGTCGACCGGCGCGGGCTCGACGTCGTGGTGACCGTGATCGACCAAGGTCGCGGGATGAGCGCCGAGTTCATCCGCCACGGCCTGTTCGTGCCGTTCGACACTACCAAGCCCGGCGGCTTCGGCGTCGGCGCGTTCGAGGCGCGCGCGCTGGTCATGGCGATGGGCGCCAGGCTGGAGGTGGAAAGCCGCGAGGGCGAAGGTAGCCGCTTTGCGATCATCCTGCCGCTCGCCGATGTGTTGGCCGAAGGTCTGTCGGCATGAACGACGCGGAGCGCCCGCGGCTGCTAGTTGTCGAGGACGACGTCGGGCTCGCGCGGCAGTTGCGTTGGGCCTATGAATCCTATGAGGTGATCGTCGCAGGCGATCGCGCCACCGCGATCGAGGCGTTGCGCGCCGCGGAGCCGGCGGTGGTGACGCTCGATCTCGGCCTGCCGCCCGATCCGGACGGGACCAGCGAAGGGTTCGCGACGCTCGTAGACATCCTCGCCATCAAGCCCGACACCAAGGTGATCGTCGCGTCCGGCCATGAAGCACGCGAAAGCGCGCGTGACGCGATCGCGCTGGGGGCCTGGGATTTCTACGCCAAGCCCGTCGATATCGACACGCTCGGCCTGATTGTCGCGCGGGCCTTCCATGTCGCGGCGCTGGAGGCCGAGAATGCGCGGCTGGCCGTATTGGCGGGCGGCGACATGGTGCTCGGCGGCATCGTCACCGCCGCGCCAGAGATGATCAAGGTGGCGCGCACCGTCGAGCGCGTGGCGCAGACCGACGTCTCGTTGCTGGTGCTGGGCGCGAGCGGTACCGGCAAGGAGTTGGTCGCGCGCGGGCTTCATGCCGCGAGCCGCCGCGCGCGCGGACCGTTCATCGCGATCAACTGCGCGGCGATCCCCGAAACGCTGCTCGAGGCCGAGCTGTTCGGCCATGAGAAGGGCGCCTTCACCGGCGCAGTGCGCACCGTCGAGGGCAAGGTTGAGCAGGCGGCGGGCGGCACGCTGTTCCTCGACGAGATCGGCGACGTGCCGCTGCCGCTCCAGGTCAAGCTGCTGCGTTTCCTGCAGGAGCGCGTGATCGAGCGGATCGGCGGGCGCAAGGCCATCCCGGTCGATGTGCGCATCGTCTGCGCCACGCACCGCGATGTCGAGGCGATGGTGGCAGTGGGGACGTTCCGCGAGGATCTCTGGTATCGGCTGGCCGAGATGGTTGTGCGCCTGCCGACGCTTGCCGAGCGTCCCGGCGATGCGGTGCTGCTCGCGCGCCATTTCCTCCGCCGTCATGCCGCGCAGATCAATCCGCAGATCAGGGGGCTCGCGCCCGACGCGGCCGAGGCGATCGCGCGCTGGAGCTGGCCCGGCAATGTCCGCGAGCTGGAGAATCGCATCAAGCGCGCCGCGATCATGGCCGATGGGCGGCTCGTCACCGCTGCCGACATCGATATCCCCGACTGTGCGGGCGAGGGGCAGCCGATCAATCTGCGCGCGGTGCGCGAGGCGGCCGATCGCCGGGCGATCAGCGAGGCGCTGGCGCGCGCCGACGGCAATATCTCGGCCACCGCGCGGATGCTCGGGATCAGCCGCCCGACGCTCTACGACCTGCTCAAGGCCTACGGTCTCGGCGCCTGACGCGGATTCGTCGGGGGGTTCTGTCGGGAGCTGGGCCTCGTTACACCCGTGCCATGACCGACGCCGCCGATCCGCTCGCCCGCATCGCCCACGCGCTGGAGCGACTGGCCCCCCCACCGCCGCCCGCGGCCGATCCCGCGGGCCATCCGGCCTATGTGTGGCGCGAAGGCGTGCTGGCCGCGGCCCGCGCTTTCCGTCCGCTCGCGCTCGATCTGCTGACCGGGATCGACGCGCAGAAGGCGGCAGTGTTCGAGAATGCACGCCGGCTCGCCGATCGGCTGCCCGCGCATGACGTGCTGCTGTGGGGTGCGCGCGGATCGGGCAAGTCGTCGCTGGTGAAGAGCGTGGTCGGCGCGCTGCAAGCGGCAGGGAAGGATATCGCGCTGGTCGAGGTGGGCGCGCACGCGCTCGACAGCCTGCCGCACCTGTTCGACCAGATCGCCACCGTGCCGCGCGCCTTCGCCCTGTTCGTCGACGATCTCGGCTTCGAGGAGGGCTCAGCCGGCCCCCACACGCTGCGTTCGTTGCTGGAGGGCGGCGCCGAGGCGCGGCCCGACAATGCCCGCCTGCACGTCACCGCCAATCGCCGCCATATCGTCGCGCGCGAGTTCGGCGAGGAGGATCGGGCTGTCAACATGCGCGACGTCACGGATGACCGCCTCGCGCTCGCCGATCGTTTCGGGCTCAGCATCGGCTTCCACAATGTCGATCAGCCGATCTATCTGGCGATGGTCGAGGCTTATGCCGCAAAGCTTGGCCTGCCGTTCGATGCGGCCGATGCGATCGCCTGGGCGACGGGACGTGGCGCGCGCTCCGGCCGGGTGGCCTGGCATTATGTGGTGGAGCTGGCCGGCCGCGAGGGGCGACGGGTCTGAGGGTTTCAGGCGGTCGGCCGGCGTTCGAAGCCGGTCAGGGGTTCCGGTTCCGCCTCGGTCACGACAAGCGTATCGACCCGCGCCGAGGGCGAACCACCGCGACAGCGCGCGATGAAGGCATCGACCGTGTCGGCCGCGCCCATCGCCAGCGCCTCGACGCTGCCATCGGTGCGATTGCGAATCCACCCGGTGATGCCGAGCGTCATCGCCACCCGGGTCGCCCAGTCCCGGTAGCACACGCCCTGCACGCGTCCGCGGATGGCGAGATGGCGGGCGATGATCGGCATCGTGCGGCTCCCCAGTCCGTTGCGTATGTGACGCGGCCTCTCGCGGGCGCGCCGCTTGCCGTCAGGTCGAGCAGATGCTAGCACCTTGGATAGGTGTCGCGCGAGCGGCCGTCTTCTTCCCAAAAAGACGCTCGTTCCGTGCCCTCAGGCCGGCGCCGCTCCGGCGGCCGGCGACTTAGGTTGACGTCGCATGCCGCATCTCCTTTTCCGCACGGACCGCATCCCGGGGGGTGCAGGCGTGCGGGTGGGGCTCCCGGTCGATCCGGCCCGGAACGCGCAGATGCCGGCCTGCTTCACCGCTGTTTTCATCCCGATGGCTCCCAGGCGCGCTGCGCCGGCCGGGCCGTCTCCCACTTCGCTTTTTCAGCTATCGGCGCACCCGCCAGCCCCACGCGGCGGCCGGCGCGCCCGGAGAAACTATAATGACGATGCGCATGCTCATCGACGCGCGCCACCCGGAAGAGACCCGGGTCGCGGTCGCCAAGGGTAACCGGATCGAGGAATTCGATTTCGAATCTGCCGAGCGAAAGCAGCTCAAGGGCAACATATATCTCGCCAAGGTGACGCGTGTGGAGCCGTCGCTCCAGGCCGCGTTCGTGGAGTTCGGCGGCAACCGCCACGGCTTCCTGGCCTTCTCGGAAATCCACCCCGACTATTATCAGATCCCCAAGGAGGATCGCGACGCCCTGCTGCGCGAAGAGGCCGAGGAGGCGCTCGCGCTGTCCGAGCAGGATCATGACGACGACGACGATCATGACGAGCACGCCGTGCACGACATCGACGAGGCCTCGATCGAGCGCCTCGACACCGATGGCGGCCCCGAGGATCGCGACGCCGCCGAGGATCACGCGCATGAGGATGGCGAGCCCGCCAGGCCAGCGCGCTCGCGTTCGGCTGGCCGCAACGGCGAGGGCGATCATGTCGAGGCGCTGCGCCGCAGCCGCCAGAATCTGCGTCGCCGCTACAAGATCCAGGACGTCATCCGTCGCCGCCAGGTGCTGCTGGTGCAGGTCGTCAAGGAAGAGCGCGGCAACAAGGGCGCGGCGCTGACCACCTATCTTTCGCTCGCCGGCCGTTACTGCGTGCTGATGCCCAACACCTCGCACGGTGGCGGCATCTCGCGGAAGATCTCGAACGTCGCCGACCGCAAGCGGCTGAAGTCGATCATGGCCGAGATGAAGCTGCCCAAGACGATGGGCTGCATCGTCCGCACCGCGGGCCTGTCGCGCACCAAGGTCGAGATCAAGCGCGACTTCGACTATCTGGCCCGCCTCTGGGACGGCATCCGCGAGAACACGCTGTCGTCGTCGGCGCCGGCGCTGATCTACGAGGATTCGAACCTCGTGAAGCGCGCCATCCGCGACATCTACACCCGCGAGATCGACGAGGTGATCGTCGAGGGTGAGGACGGCTATCGCGCGGCGCGTGAATATATGAAGCTGCTCATGCCGAGCCATGCGCGCAAGATCAGGCCTTATGTCGATCCGGTTCCGCTGTTCCAGCGCTT
>DATGEV010000300.1:0-3107 GCA_035309885.1 Sphingomonas sp. | reverse complement strand
TGGTCTTCTGCTCGATGGAAATCGCCGGCGACAGCCCGTCGATCTGGTCCACGTCGGGCTTCTGCATCATTTCCAGGAACTGGCGCGCATAGGCCGAGAGCGACTCGACATAGCGCCGCTGCCCCTCGGCATAGATGGTGTCGAAGGCGAGGCTCGACTTGCCCGAGCCCGACAGCCCCGTGATGACGATCAGCTTGTCGCGCGGCAGGTCGAGATCGACCCCCTTGAGGTTGTGCTCGCGCGCACCACGGACGGAGATATGAGTCAGCATAAGGCTCAGTCTGTTCCACATTTGTTCGGGGAGGGCAACCGCCTCTAAAGGTGGGCGCGCTGCTCCGGTAGCGCAAGGCGGTCAGCCGCCCTGCCAGACCCGGATCGCATCGACCGGATACACCAGCATCAGGACGTTGAGCGTCAGATTGTCGCGGATCGCCGCCAGCGCGATCAGCTCCAGCGCAACGCCGAGCGCCACCGATCCCCACAACGGCCACCGTCGTGCGATTAGGAAACCGACGCCCATGAACAGCACGTCGCTCATCGAATTGAGGATCGAGTCGCCCGAATAGCCCCACGCCATCGTCGCGGCGCGGTAGCGGTTGATGATGATCGGCGAATTCTCCAGCAGCTCCCAGCCCGCCTCGATCGTCATCGCCACCACCAGCCGCGCCCCCACCGACCAACGCCGCGCCACTGCCCAGAGTGCTCCGTAGAAGAGCAGGCCGTGGATAACATGGCTGAGGCTGTACCAGTCGGCGATCTGCTGGCTGTTCTCGGGGCCGTGGACGGTTCCGGTCCACAGCCGGACATGGCCGCACGGGCAGAGCGATGGGCGGCCGCGCGCCCACTCGATGAGGCCGGCGGCGAGCAGGATCAGGGCTGCGAGCGCCGCGTGGAGGCGCCGTATCCCGCCGCTCAAGCGCGCGCCATCGTGTCGAGCGCCATCACCGTCTTCCAGTTGCGCGCGGTTGCGGGCGAACCGACCAGCCGGTCGATCAGCGCCGGCACCAGTTTGCTCGGCCCCACGCCACCGGCGAAGTGGATCACGAGGTCGTCGCCGCAGCGCGCGATCGTCTCGCCATGCTGTGCGCGGGCGCCAAGCGCCTCCTCCGCGCCGGCGACCGGCGGCGCCTTGCAGACGAGCAGATGGAGAAATTGGGGTGCGGCCTCCGCTTCGATGGGGAAGGGGCACGCGGCGATCAACGCCCTCCATTGCGCCGCGGTGCGAACGACGACAGGCACGTCGAGCTTGAAGCGATCCGCGATCAGCGTTTCGAGCGCGGTCTCCGTGCCCGCCGGATCGTCGCCGTCGAGCACGAGGTTGCCGCTCTGGATATAGGTCTGCACCGTGCCCAGCCCCTGCTCCGCGCAGGCGGCGCGCAACTCGGCCATCGGCAGCTTGCGGGTGGATCCGACATTGATGCCGCGGACGAGCGCGATGAGGCGGGTCATGGCGCCATCCTGCACGGGCGCGCCGGCTGGCGCCAGAGGCCGGGGCTGCTATCGTGGAAGCAGAACGAGCGAGGAACCGGCATGACCGAGACACGCGAAGGGGGCTGCATCTGCGGGGCGATCCGTTACCGCCTGACGGGCGCGCCGATGTTCGTCCATTGCTGCCACTGCACTGACTGCCAGCGCGAGACCGGCTCGGGCTTTGCGATCAACGCGCTCTATGAGGCGGGCCGGGTCGAGCTGTTGGCCGGCGTGCCGGAGGCGATAGACACGCCCACGGCGAGCGGGAAGGGGCAGACCATCCTGCGCTGCCCCACCTGCCGGGTGGCGTTGTGGAGCCATTATGCCGGCTCGGGCGAGGCGGTGGCGTTCTTGCGGGCGGGGACGCTCGATCAGGCGGCAGCGCTCGTTCCCGATATCCATATCTACACGCGCTCGAAGCTGCCCTGGGTCCGGCTGCCCGAGGGCGCGCGTGCGGTGGAGGACTATTATAGCCCGAAGGACGTGTGGCCGGAGGAGAGCCGGGCTCGCTGGAAGGCTGCGTGCGGCTGAGCCGCCCGAGTTGATCGCGGCGGGCTGACGACTCAGGCGGCGTTTGATTTCGGCGCTTGGGTGGAGAACACCCGGCGCGAGCGGCACCAGATTTCGAACGGCGTGTCCGTGCAGGCCTCATGTCCGGCGCGGATCGCTTCCCGGTCGTCCTCGGCCAGGATGTCCGCGGCGTCGCGGATTCGGCCGGTCGAGTCGTCGAGATGATAGAGTCGGTAATGCATGATGGGCTCCGCCAGCGAGCAGGCCTAAGCGTAAGCCATCGTTTCGGAGCCGGCGCCTGCTCCAGTTTCGCCGGCGACGAACCCGCCATAGCAGGTCGGGCCTGACGCCAGAATGAACCGGGTTCAGATTCGGGCGAATTGCTACGACCGGCGGGGCACCGCATCGGGTGCCCCGCCGAACGCGATCAGAAGGCCTGCTTCAGCGCGTCGACCAGGTCGGTGCGCTCCCACGGGAAATAGTCGCCCTCGGCCTTGCGGCCGAAATGGCCATAGGCGGCCGACGGCTGGTAGATCGGCTTGTTGAGGCCGAGATGGGTGCGGATGCCCTTGGGCGTCAGGCGCACCAGCGTCGGCAGCACTTCCTCGATCTTGGCTTCGTCCACCGTGCCGGTGCCGTGCGTGTCGACATAGAGCGACAGCGGCTCGGCGACGCCGATCGCGTAGCTGAGCTGGATCGTGCAGCGCTTGGCGAGGCCGGCGGCGACGATGTTCTTGGCGAGATAGCGCGAGATATACGCCGCCGAGCGATCCACCTTGGTCGGATCCTTGCCCGAGAAGGCGCCGCCGCCGTGGGGCGAAGCGCCGCCATAGGTGTCGACGATGATCTTACGGCCGGTCAGGCCGGCGTCGCCGTCGGGGCCGCCGATTTCGAACAGGCCGGTCGGGTTGACGAAGATCTGGGTCTCGTCCTTGGGCATCCAGCCCTCGGGCAGGACTTCGGCGAACACGCCCTTCACATAGTCGCGCAGCTTGGCCTGGCCGGCTTCGTTGCTGAGCTCGGCCGAATGCTGGGTCGAGACGACCAGCGCTGTGGCGCGCACCGGCTTGCCGCCCTCGTACTGCAGCGTCACCTGGCTCTTGGCGTCGGGCTCGAGGAAGTCGACG
>DATGEV010000299.1:0-6115 GCA_035309885.1 Sphingomonas sp. | reverse complement strand
TCATCGGGGCGGCCATCGCCCTTCCCATGCCGCCGGCGCCTCCCAAGTCAAGCGGCGGCCTCCTTGTCCATCGGGCCCGATCACCAGACGCAGCGCGTCGGGCCACAGCGCCGCGCCCAGCCGTTCCGGCCATTCGACGAGCAGAGCGCCGTCCTCCAGCAGTTCGTCGAGCCCCAGCTCCTCGGCGTCCTCGGGATCGTCGATGCGATAGAGATCGACGTGAGCCACCGGCAAGACCACCTCGGGTGGGGCATAGGGCTGGACGATCGCGAAGGTCGGGCTCGGCGCCTCTTCGGCGAGCCCCAGCGCCGCCAGCACGCCGCGCGCGAGGCTGGTCTTGCCCGCGCCCAGATCACCGAACAGCGCGACGACATCGCCTTCGCGCAGCAGCGGTGCCAGTGCGCGGCCCACCGCCTCGGTGGCGGCGGCGTCGGCCAAGGGGATGATCCCCGTCGTGGTCATGATCGCGTCCTCGGCAGGCGGATCGAGACGGTGGTGCCCTGCCCGGTTTCCGATTCCAACCAGACATTGCCGCCATGCGCCTCGACATAATGGCGCGTGAGCGGGAGGCCGAGCCCAATCGAACCCTCCCGCCGGTTGCCCTTCACGGTCGCGCGATGGAAGGGGTCGAAGATCTGCGCGCGTTCCTCGGCATCGATGCCGGCGCCATTGTCGGATACGATGACGGTGGCCTGGTCCTCGTCGCCGCTCGCATGGAAGAAGATGCGGCCGCCCTCCGGCGTGTAATGCACCGCATTGCGCAGCACATGTTCGACCGCCTGCCGCAGCCGGCGGACGTCGCCGGTGACGATCCCCGTCGATGGCTCCAGCGAGACGATCAGCTTCAGCTTGCGCGCATTGGCTTCGCCGGCGAGTTCGTCGGATACTTCTTTGCAGAGTTGGCCGAGATCGATCGGCACATGCTCGAGATCGAGGAACCCGGCGGCGCTGCGCGTTAGGTCGAGCACCTCGTCGACCAGCTGCCCGAGGCGCGCCGAGGCGGAGAGGATCGAGTTCACATAATCCTTGGCGCGATCGCTCATCGGCCCACCGAAACCAGCCGCCAGCATCTCCGCGAAGCCGCCGATCGAGGTAAGCGGGGTACGCAGTTCATAGCTCATCGTCGCGACGAAGGCGGATTTGACGCGATCCCCCTCCTCCAGTGCGGCGGCGCGGTCGCGCAGCGCCTGCTCGGCGCGGCGGCTGTCGGTGATGTCGAGCAAAGTGAACAGCGCGTTGCCATCGGGCAGCGGCACTGCGGCGAACTGGAAATGGCGTTCGTCGGCAAAGGCGATACGTCCGGCCCGGCTCTGCCGCTCGGTAGTGGCGAGGCGAACGAGCTCGCGGATCAGACCCGCGCGCGCCGGATTGGCGAGGCGCGGCGCGATCATCGTCACCAGCGCGTCGACACGCGGATGGCGCGCCAGCTCCTCCTCCTCCAGATCCCAGATCTCGCGGAAGCGGTTGTTCCAGAGGTGGAGGCGGCCATCGGCGGCGAACACGCCCACCGCCTCGTTGAGATTGTTGAAGGTGGCGGTGCGCACGCGCAGCAGCGTGTCCGCCTCGGAGCGGAGGCGAACCTGCTCGGTCCGATCCTCGAAAATCATCAGCATGCCGCCATCGGGCAGCGGCTGGCCGACGACACGAAGGTGCGTGCCGGAGGGAAGCTGCCACGCCTCCTCCTGCGCGGTCTCGGACAGGAACCAGCGGCGCCGTTCGGCCTTCCAGCCGGGGAAATCGCGGCTCTCAGGCAGGCGATCGGCCTCGCGCATGCGTTCGAGCACACGATCGAACTCGGGCCGGTCCGCCAGCCATTCGGGCAGCATCGCGAACAGCCGCTTGAACGCCGAGTTGGAGAAGGTGAGGTGCCGATCGGCCGCGAACTGCGCAACGCCCGCCGACAGCCGGTCGAGCATGTCGCGCTGCGCGTCCTCGAAGCGGACGAGGTCGGCCTTGGCCTGCTCGATCTCCTCGACGTCGACCGCATAGCCGGCGATCCCGCTCGGCCCCAGTGGCACGTCGACGACGCGCAGAGTGCGCCGCTCGCCGCCAATCGTCGCGGGCACAGTGCGCACCGCCATCTCGCCTTCGTCGCGCGCGGCGGCGGCGGCGGCGATCGGGCTGCCGGGCCCCTGCCCCTCGATCAGCTCCAGCCCGCGCTCGATGACGGTGCGGGCATCCATCCCGTCAACCGCGCGGACATAGGCCGAATTGACCAGGCTCAGCCTGAGGTCGGGCCCACGATGCCACATCGGGATCGGCGCCGCCTCGATCAGCCCGGCGAGCGCGTCGAGCGCCTCGGCAAGCTGCTCGCGCTCGGAATCGAGGCGGGTGATCTCGTCCTCGCTCTCGGTCGCGTCGAACAGCCAGAGCAGCGCCGCGCCCTCGCCCAGCACCTGCGCGGCAGGACGGCCGCGGACCATCAGCACGCGCCCGGCCCCGGTCGGCCGCACTGCGCGGGCAAAGCCGGCGCCGCCGCGCTGCGCCACGAGAACATCGTTGGCCAGCGCCTCGGCATCGGCCGGATCGAGCCGCGCGCACAGATCGGCCAGTGACGCCGGCGCGCGATCGAGGCCGAACCAGTCACCCACCCGCTCATGCGCACGCAGCCTGCCATCCGCTGCTATCAGCATGGGGAGCGCCGGCGCGCCCGCCAGCATCTTGCGCAACCGCGCCAGCTCGGCGACCGCAGACTTGGCGGCATGCGAACGCCGCCAACCATAGGTGACGGCCACCACCGCCGCCGCCAGCCAGATGGCCAGGATCAGCCCGACCACCGTTGCGTGAAGAGGATCGAACTCGATCACGCCACTACGCCCCACTTGCCCCGTCCAGGCATCGCCCCTCAGCCCTCATCAGCCTTGTCTAGGCGGGATGACGCCGAAGCGGAAGCCAGCTTGGTTCGTTCGCCGCACCGAGCCTGAAACGCGAAACGCGCCCCGCCCGATGATCGGGAGGAGCACGTCGAGCCGCCGTTTCCGGCGGAAGCGGGAGGCGGCGCGAACGCCGCCTCCCGATCGGATCAGTAGCGATAGTGATCCGGCTTGAAGGGGCCTTCCGGCGTCACGCCGATGTAGGACGCCTGCTTCTCGGTCAGCTTCGAGAGCTTCACGCCCAGCTTGTCGAGATGGAGGCGCGCCACCTTCTCGTCGAGATGCTTCGGCAGGACATAGACCTGCTTGGCATACTGGTCACCACGGGTGAACAGCTCGATCTGCGCGATCGTCTGGTTGGTGAAGCTCGCCGACATCACGAAGCTCGGGTGGCCGGTGGCGTTGCCCAGGTTCACCAGGCGGCCCTTCGACAGCACGATCAGCTTCTTGCCATCCGGGAACTCGACCTCGTCGACCTGCGGCTTGATCTCGACCCACTTCATATTGGCGAGGCCACCGATCTGGATCTCGCTGTCGAAGTGGCCAATGTTGCAGACGATCGCCATGTTCTTCATCGCGCGCATGTGATCGACGGTGATGACGTCGGCGTTGCCGGTCGCGGTGACGAAGATGTCGGCGCGGGTCGCCGCCTCTTCCATCGTCACGACCTCATAGCCTTCCATCGCCGCCTGCAGCGCACAGATCGGATCGACTTCGGTCACGATCACGCGCGCGCCGCCGTTGCGGAGCGAAGCGGCCGAACCCTTGCCCACATCGCCGAAGCCGGCGACGCAGGCAACCTTGCCGGCGAGCATCACGTCGGTGCCGCGACGGATCGCGTCGACCAGCGATTCCTTGCAGCCATAGAGGTTGTCGAACTTCGACTTGGTCACCGAGTCGTTGACGTTGATCGCAGGGAAGAGCAGCTCGCCCTTCTTGGCGATCTCGTACAGGCGGTGGACGCCGGTGGTGGTCTCTTCCGACACGCCCTTGATGGTGGCGGCGGTGCGGGTGAGGTAGCCGGGCTTGGCCGCGATGAACGCCTTCAACGCGCGCTGGAACTCTTCCTCTTCCTCATTCTCAGGAGCCGGCAGCGTGGCGCCGGCCTCGACCTTCGCGCCCCACAGCACGAACATGGTGGCGTCTCCGCCATCGTCGAGGATCATGTTGCAGGGCTCGTCACCCCAATCGAAGATGCGGCCGACATAGTCCCAATATTCGGCCAGCGTCTCGCCCTTGATGGCGAAGACCGGCACGCCCGACTGCGCGATGGCGGCCGCGGCGTGATCCTGGGTCGAATAGATGTTGCAGGTCGCCCAACGAACCTCGGCGCCGAGCGCGGTCAGCGTTTCGATCAGCACGGCGGTCTGGATCGTCATGTGCAGCGAGCCGGTGATGCGCGCACCCTTGAGCGGCTGCGCCGCACCATATTCTTCGCGGAGCGCCATCAGGCCGGGCATTTCGGTCTCGGCGATCTCGATCTCTTTGCGGCCGAAGGCGGCAAGCGAGAGGTCGCGGACGACATAATCGGCGATGGGCTGAACGGAGGCAGTAGCCACGGAAAAAGCTCCCGGTGTCTTGGGTCGGCCCAGCGACGTGCGGCCGACAGCGCCCCGCGCCCTAGCGAATGGGCCTCCGGGATGCAAATATAAAGATGTCTTTATATCCGCAACAAAGTCGTCATGCGTGCCCGGAGCTGGCGGACAGCAGGCGAACATCGACGCCCACGGTGGCGAAGCCCGCGCTCCAGCGATGCGATGCGTCGTGGCCGAACACCAACTCGTCGTTTCCTTCGACGCCGAACCAGCCGTTCGCCGCCATCTCGTCGTCGAGCTGCCCTGCCGACCAGCCGGCATAGCCCAGCGCCGCCAGCCATTTCTGCGGCCCGCGCCCTTCGGCGATCGCGCGCAACACATCCAGAGTCGAGGTCAACCGCCAGCGCCCGGCGACGTCGATACTGCCCTCGCCGGCCCAGTCGTCGGTGTGGATGACGAAGCCCCGATTCGGCTCGACCGGCCCGCCAACATGCAGCGGTGCGTCGGGCGCGGCGCCGGGATCGAGCCCCAGTTGGCGCATCAGCGCGTGCAGCCCGATTCCTGGCACATGCGCGCCGATGCCGATTCCCAATGCTCCGTCCTCATCGTGCGAGCACATCGCGATCACCGCGTGCTCGAACCGCGGATCGCCGATGCCCGGCATGGCCAGCAGCAACTGACCGACGAGAAAACGGGGGCCTTCCATCTCTATGGCTTAACCCGACCCTTTCGCCCGGTCCATGCGGACGTAGGGATCACCGCTTTTGCGTGCGGCGAAACCGGACGGAGATCCGTGCTTGGCGGGGGCCCTCCCGCTGGGCTAGGCCGGCTGCGTTCCCGCCGCGCGCGCGGCCTGACGAGAGGAGGCTTCCATGACGATCCAGATCGGCGACACGATTCCCGACGTGACCTTCACGACCATGACCGAGGATGGGCCGGAGCCGATCGGTAAGGACTTCTTCGACGGCAAGATGGTCGCGCTGTTCGCGGTGCCGGGCGCCTTCACCCCCACCTGCTCGGCCAAGCATCTGCCCGGCTTCCTCGACAAGGCGGCGGACCTCAAGGCCAAGGGCATCGACGCCATCGCCTGCACCTCGGTCAACGACGTGTTCGTGATGGGCGCCTGGGCCAAGGCCAACGACGCCGAGGGCGTGACCATGCTCGCGGACGGCAACGGCGCTTTCGCCGAGGCGGTGGGCCTCACCATGGACGGCTCGAAATACGGCATGGGCAAGCGCAGCCAGCGCTATTCGATGCTCATCGAGGATGGCGTGGTGAAGCAGCTCAACGTCGAAGCCCCGGGCGAGTTCAAGGTGAGCGCCGCCGACTATCTGCTCGGCCAGCTCTGAACCACGGGCGCGGTCGGACTCACGGGTCCGGCCGCGTCAGCCCACCGCGCGGCGTCGTGCCTCGATCGCCCAGCTTTCCTTGTCCGCTTCGGTGGCGAACATGTCCGCGGCTGACGAGAGAGTGACGCGATCGCGTCCCTCCATCTTCGAGCAATAGAGCGCCTTGTCGGCGCGCTTCATGGTTTCCCGCAGCGTCCCGCTTGGGCCTTCCATTACCGCGATGCCAAAGCTGGCGGTAATCCCGCCCTGAGGCAGCAGATCGGCCGCCGCGCCAGCCACACCGTGACGGACCCCCTCCATCAGCGTGGCCGCCTCGTCTCCCGACGTCTCGGGCAGCAGCAGCACGAACTCCTCGCCG
>DATGEV010000298.1:0-10586 GCA_035309885.1 Sphingomonas sp. | reverse complement strand
TCGGCCTCCAGCTTGGCCATCAGCGCCGGGTCGTCGCTCACGCCCACGATCTTGTCGATGCGGCCGTGCAGCGCGGCGATGTCGGCGCCGAACACAGGGTCCACCATCGCCGACAGCTTCTCGCGCGGGATGTGCGGATTGTCGGCATCGGAGGCGAACCAGCACCCGTCGGCGAACAGCCAGAGCGAGGCGCCGCTCGCGGTCACGATGTCGACCGCCGCCCGGCTCGCCTCGGCCGAAATATGATGGGTGGAGAGGACCGTTCCGTCGGGGGTCATCAGCGTGCCGCCGTTGAACGCGGCGAGCGGGCTCGTCAACCCCAGCGCGCGGGCGAGCGGCAGGATGCCCGAAGGCGGCCGCGCACTGATCAGCGTCATCTGGAGCTGGGCGTGGAGGATGCGGTGCGCCGCCTCGATGGTCGCGTCGGCGAGCGTCTTGTCGTGGCGCACCAGCGTGCCGTCGACGTCGGAAACCAGCAGGCGAATGGGTTGCTTCATCGGGCTGGTCTCCATGATGCCGCTATCCTCAATCGATCAGATGCCAGCTACGGCCATCGCGTGTCAGCAGCGTGTCGGCGCCGGCGGGGCCCTGTGATCCCGCCTTATACTCTTCCGGCGCGCCGTCCTTGGCCCATTGGCGCAGAATTGGCTGCACGATCGCCCAGCCGCGCTCCACCATGTCGGCCCGCTGGAACAGCGCCTGATCGCCGATCAGCACGTCGTAGAGCAAAGTCTCGTAGCCGGTGCGGTGGCCGAGATCGAAGGAGTCCTTGTAGCGGAAGTCCATCGTCACCTGGCCGGTATCGACCACCGGCCCGGGCTTCTTGGCGTTGAAGTGGAGATCGATGCCCTCATTGGGCTGGATCTGGATGACGAGCTTGTTGGGGGGGATCTTGGAGATGTCGGCGTTGCGGAACAGCGCCAGCGCGATCGGCTTGAACTGGATCACGATCTCCGTGTCGCGCGCTGCCATCGCCTTGCCGGTGCGCAGGTAGAAGGGCACGCCCGCCCAACGCCAGCTGTCGATCATCAGCTTGATCGCGGCGTAGGTCTCCGTCTCGCTGTCCTTAGTGACGTCTTCCGCCTTGAGATAGGGCGTGACCTTCTTCCCCGCGATGGTGCCGCCCGTATAGCGGCCGCGCACCGCGTCGCGCTTGGCCTCGCCGGCGGTCGGGATCCGCACCGCGTCGAGCAGCTTGGCTTTCTCGTTGCGGATCGCCTCGGCGCCGAAGCTGTTGGGCGGCTCCATGCCGACCATGGCGAGCAGCTGGAAGAGATGGTTGGGCACCATGTCACGCAGCGCGCCGGTCGCGTCATAGAAAGCGCCGCGCGTGCCGACGTCCACCGTCTCGGCGGCGGTAATCTGGACATGGTCGATATAGCGGTTGTTCCACACCGCCTCGAGGAAGGCGTTGCCGAAGCGCGTGACCATGATGTTCTGCACCGTTTCCTTGCCGAGGAAATGGTCGATGCGGAAGATCTGGCTCTCCTCCATCACGCCGAGCAGCGTCGTGTTGAGCGCACGCGCGGTCTTGAGGTCATGGCCGAAGGGCTTTTCGACGACGACCCGGCGGAAGCCGTCCGTCTCGCGCAGCAGGCCGACCTTGGCGAGATGCCCGCAGATCGGGCCGAAGAAGCTCGCCGCTGTGGCGAGGTAGAAGGCGATGTTGCCGGCGTCCTTCAGCCGATCGGCCAGCCCGTTGTAGGTGGCGGGATCGTCGAACTCGCCCTGGAAATAGGCAACCCCCTTGCGGCGCACGGTCCATGCCGCCTTGGTCGCCTTGTCGGCAAGATCAAGATGCTCGGCGAGCTGGTCCTGTATCCCCTCATCGGGGCCGCGACTGACGATCAGGATGTCGAGATCGTCACCGATCAGGCCATCGCGGGTGAGATTGACCAGCGCCGGAGTCAAAAGGCGGCGCGAGAGGTCTCCCGCGCCGCCGAAGATGACCAGCGTGGCCGGCGGCGCAGGATCACCCGGGGCGATCTTGGCCGTCCGCGCCATTATTGCGGCATCTCGACATGGCCACCGAAGCCGTGGCGCATGGCAGAGAGCAGCTTGTCGCCGAAGGTGTTGTCCGACCGCGAGCGGTAGCGTGCGAAGAGGGCGGCGGAGAGGACATAGGCGGGCACCGCCTCCTCCATCGCGGCGTCGATGGTCCACTGGCCTTCGCCCGAGTCCGCCACCTTGCCGCTATACTGGCTGAGCTCGTGGTTCTCGGTGAGCGCCTGCGCCGACAGGTCGAGCAGCCAGGACGAGATCACCGAGCCGCGCCGCCACACCTCGGCGATGTCGGTGAGGTTGAGGTCGAAGCGCTCGTCTTCGGGCAGATGCTCCGAATTCTTGGTCTTGAGGATGTCGAAGCCCTCGGCGAAGGCGGCCATCAGGCCATATTCGATGCCGTTGTGGACCATCTTCACGAAGTGGCCCGAGCCCGCCGGGCCGGCATGGATATAGCCCTTTTCGGCGCGCGGATCGGCGCCGTTGCGGCCCGGCGTGCGCGGAATGTTGCCGAGCCCCGGCGCCAGCGCGTCGAAGATCGGATCGAGGCGGGCGACGGCCTCGTCCGGCCCGCCGATCATCATGCAATAGCCGCGCTCGAGGCCCCACACGCCGCCCGACGTGCCGACGTCGACATAGTGCAGGCCCTTGTCCGCCAGTGCCTTCGCGCGGCGGATGTCGTCCTTGTAGAAGGTGTTGCCGCCGTCGATGATCGTGTCGCCCGGCGCCAGCAGGCCAGCGAGCGTCTCGATCGTCTGTTCGGTGGGGGCGCCGGCGGGCAGCATCACCCACAGCGTGCGCGGCGCGTCGAGCTTGGCGACGACCTCCTCCAGCGAGGCGGCGCCGATCGCCCCCTCGCCGGCGAGGCCGGTGACTGCCGGCGCGTTGCGATCCCACACCACTGCCTCATGGCCATGCTGCATCAACCGGCGGGCGATGTTGCCGCCCATGCGGCCGAGGCCAACGATTCCAATCCGCATGGCCGTCAGCCTCCGATTGCCGTGTGGAGCGAGCGCGCGAGCGCGTCGAGCCCGGTCTTTTCATTCTTCAGATGGACACGCAGCACGCGCTGCCCGCGCGAGGCGAGCACGTCGAGATCGCCGCGCGCCTGCGCCAGCTCGACCGTGCCGAAGCTCGCGCGGTTGCCGGGGATCGCCACGTCGGCGGCCGGGGTGCGGGTGATTTCCAGGAACAGCCCGGTCCTGGGGCCGCCCTTGTAGGCCTGGCCGGTCGAGTGAAGGAAGCGCGGGCCGAAGCCGGCGACGGTCGCCACCTTCTTCTTGTCGCGCACCGCGACGCGCATCTGCTCGACGAGGGCCTCGTCCGCCGCGTTGCGCTCGCAATAGACGAGGAAGCCGGCATAGTTGCCCGCCCGCGCAGGGGCGAAATGCGCCTTGAGGATCGCCGCCAGATTGCCGCCCTCGATCGGCTGGGGGCCGAACAGTGCGAAGTCGTCATCCTCAAAGAAGGCGGTTTCGGGCGAAAGAGCGCCGGTCTTCTCATAGGCCTCGATCAGCTGGCGGGTCTGGATCTTGGCGTCCTCGACGTCGGGCTGGTCGAAGGGATCGATGCCGATCATCGCGCCGGCGATCGCGGTGGCGATCTCCCAGCGGACGAACTCCTGACCGAGATACTCCGGCTTGGCGATCGTGATCGTCACGATCGGATGGCCGGCGGCCTTGAGCGCGTCGAGTTTGGCGTGCTCGGCGGACATTGCGTCGCCCTCCAGATGGAGGTGGACGAACAGACGGTCGTCACCATAGACCGACGGATCGCCGAGCGGCTCGAGGTCGACGGGGACGATGCCCTTGCCCTGCTTGCCGGTGCTTTCGGCGACGAGCTGCTCCAGCCACGATCCGAACGACTTGAGGCGGGGCGAGGGGACCAGCGTCAGCTTGTCACGGCCCGCGACCGCCGCCGCGCCCATGATCACGCCCAGCTTCACGCCCGGGTTGGCGGCCGGCGGTGCATCGGGGCCGACCGAATGGACCATCGTCTCGGTCGTGGCGAAGAAGCTGGCGACGTCGACGCCGATCGCGGCGGCCGGCACCATGCCGAACACGGAGAGCACCGAATAGCGGCCGCCGATCGTCGGATCGCCGAGGAAGATATGGGCATAGCCGTCTTCCTTCGCCTTCTTCTCCAGCTTGGAGCCCGGATCGGTGATCGCGATGAAGCGCTTGCCGGCTTCGCCCTTGCCCACTGCCTGCTCGGCTCGCGCGAAGAAGTAGGCGCGCAGCAACTCCGGCTCCATCGTCGAACCCGACTTGGAGGCGACGATGAACAGGGTCTTGGCGAAGTCGATCGCGCCGGCGACGGTCGCGACCTGGCCCGGATCGGTGCTGTCGAGCGCGTGCAGCTTGGGCGAGCCCGAAGCGGAGCCGAGGACCGCGCCGATCACCTCCGGCCCAAGGCTGGAGCCGCCCATGCCGAGCAGCACGACATCCTTATAGGCCTTGGCCTCACCCGCGAACGCGGCGAGCGCGGCCTGATCGACCTGCGCGCCGCTCGCGGCGTCGAGCCAGCCGAGCCATTTGGCCTCGTCGCCGTTGGTCCACAGCGTTGCGTCCTTGGCCCAGAGGCGGCGCGGCCAGCCGCCGGCGCGTGCCTTCTCGATCCCGGCCTTGACCGCATCGGCCAGCGCGTCGGGCAGATCGGCGCTCATGCCGTTGAGCGTGTCGCCCAGGAAGGCGGCGCGCTTGTCGGCCACCGCGCCGTAGAGCGTGTCGGCGGCGTCGGCGAACAGGCGCACGCCGTCTTCGACCAGCACGTCGGTCACATGAGTGAGGTTGAGCCCCAGCCGCTCGGTCTCGGCCAGCACATGGCGGGCTTCGTCGATGTCGGCGGTGAGCGTCTCGGCGGTTTCGCCATGATCGCGGAAGGCGTCCATGGTCTTGGGCGGCATGGTGTTGACCGTGTCGCGGCCGATCAGCGTCTCGACATAGAGCACGTCGCGATAGGCGGGGTTCTTGGTGCCGGTCGACGCCCACAGCAGCCGCTGCGGCATCGCGCCCTTGGCGGCCAGCGCCTGCCAGCGCGGGGACTTCATCACCTCCAGATAATGCTGGTAGGCCATCTTCGCGTTGGCGATGGCGACCTTGCCCTTGAGCGCGATCAGTGTGTCGGCGCTCTTGTCACCGGCCGCGACGCGGTCGTCGATCGCCTTGTCGATCATCGCGTCGATGCGGCTGACGAAGAAGCTGGCCACGCTCGCGATCCGGTCGATCGGCTCACCCTTGGCGACGCGGGCCTCCAGCGCCGAAATATACGCCTCCAGCACCGCCTTGTAGGCGTCGAGCGAGAAGAGCAGCGTGACGTTGATGTTGATGCCCGCCGTGAGCGACTCCCGGATCGCGGGGACGCCCGGCGTGGTGCCGGGGATTTTCACCATCAGGTTGGGCCGGGCGATCGTTGCCCACAGCCGCTTGGCGGCGGCGACGGTCGGGGAGGTCTCCATCGCGAGATAGGGCGACACCTCGATCGAGACATAGCCGTCATGGCCGCCGGTGCGATCATAGACCGGGCGCAGCGTGTCGCAGGCGGTCTCGATGTCCTGGATGGCGAGCGCTTCATAGGCCGTTTCGACCGCCGCGTCGGCCTTGGAGAGGTCAGCGCGGAGCTGGTCGTCATAGGTGCTGGACTGGGCGATCGCCTTCTCGAAGATCGCGGGGTTGGAGGTGACGCCGGACAGGCCGTCCTCCTCCACCAGCTTCTTGAGCCCGCCTTCGTTGAGAAACTTGCGGTCGACGAAGTCGAGCCACACGGCCTGTCCGGCTTCGCCCAGCGTCTTCAGACGATTGGTCATGCCAGCTTCTCCATCACTTCACGGGCGACCTTGACGACATTGTCGACGGTGAAGCCGAACTTGCCCTGCAGATCCTTGAGCGGGGCCGAGGCGCCGAAGCTCGACATGGTGACGGTGGCGCCGTCGGGGCCGACATAGCGGTCCCAGCCCATCGGGCCGGCCTGCTCGATGGCGACGCGGGCCTTGACCGACGGCGGCAGCACGCTGTCGCGATAGGCCTTGTCCTGCCGCTCGAACAGATACCAGCTCGGCATCGAGACGACGCGGACCTTCTTGCCGTCCTTGGCGAACGCGTCCGCCGCATCGACTGCGAGGCTCAGTTCCGAGCCGGTGGCGATCAGGATGATGTCGGGCGTGCCCTCATCCTTGGTCAGGACATAGGCGCCCTTGTGGACCCCTTCGGCCGAGTTGAACTTCGTGCGGTCGAGCGTCGGCAGCGCTTGGCGCGAGAAGACCAGGCAGGTCGGCGTCTCGTGCGACGCGACCGCAGCCTTCCACGCCTCGGTCACCTCGTTGGCGTCGCCCGGGCGGATCGTGTCGAGGCCCGGGATCGCGCGCAGCGAGGCGAGATGCTCGATAGGCTGGTGGGTGGGGCCATCCTCGCCGACGCCGATCGAGTCGTGGGTGAACACGAAGATGGTCGGCAGCTCCATGATCGCGGCGAGGCGGATCGGCGGGCGCATATAATCGGAGAAGACGAGGAAGGTCGCGGTGAAGCTGCGCAGGTAGGAGAGCGCCATGCCGTTGGCGATCGCGCCCATCGCATGCTCTCGCACGCCATAATGCAGATTGCGCCCGCCATAGCTGCCGGGCTGGAACGAGTCCGAACCGGCGATCAGCGTCTTGGTTGACGGTGCGAGATCGGCCGATCCGCCGACCAGCCACGGCACGGTCGCGGCGATGGCGTTCTCCGCCTTGCCGCCCGAGTCACGGCTGGCGAGGCCCTTGGGATCGGCGTCGAACACCGGCAGCTTGTCGGCCCAGCCCTTGGGCAGTTTGCCGCCCAGCATGGTGTCGAGCTCGGCGGCGAGTTCGGGGTGCGCGGTGCGGTAGCGCGCGACCATCGCCTCCCACTCTTCGCGGAGCGGCTGTGCGCGTTCGGTCATCGCGCCGGAGAAATGCTTGGTCACGCCCTCGGGGACGTAGAAGTCCTTCTGTGGCCAGCCATAGGCGTCCTTGGTGACCTTAATCGCGTCGGCGCCGAGCGGCTCGCCATGCGCCTTCTCGCTGTTGGCCTTGGGGCTGCCCCAGCCGATGATCGACTTGACGAGGATGAAGGTCGGGCGGTCGGCCTCGGCCTTGAACGCCTCGATCGCGCGGGCGAGCGCGGCGGTGTCGTTAGCGTCCTCGACGACATGCGTCGCCCAGCCATAGGCGGCGAAGCGCGCGGCCGTGTCCTCGGTGAAGGCGATGTCGGTATGGCCTTCGATCGAGATCGTGTTGCTGTCGTAGATCCAGCAGAGGTTGGAGAGCTTGAGGTGGCCGGCGGTCGACGCGGCCTCGCTTGAGATGCCCTCCATCATGTCGCCGTCGCCGCAGAGCACATAGACGTCATGCTCGAAGACCGGGAAGCCGTCCTTGTTGAAGTGCGCGGCGAGCCAGCGCTCGGCGATCGCCATGCCGACCGAGTTGGCGCAGCCCTGACCGAGCGGGCCAGTGGTGGTCTCGACGCCGGTGGTGAAGCGATATTCCGGATGGCCCGGCGTCTTGCTGTTGAGCTGGCGGAAATGCTCGATGTCGTCGAGGCTGACGGCGAGCTTGCCGGTCGGCTTCCCGTGCTTGTCGACTTCCTTCACCTGCGCAAGGTGGAGCAGCGAATAGAGCAGCATCGAGGCATGGCCGACCGACAGCACGAAGCGGTCGCGGTTGGGCCAGAGCGGTGCGGCCGGATCGTAACGCAGGAACTTGGTCCAGAGCTCGTGGCCGACAGGCGCGAGCGCCATCGGAGTGCCGGGGTGGCCGCTATTGGCCTTCTGCACTGCGTCCATCGACAGCGTGCGGATGGTGTCGATCGCCAGGCGTTCGGGCGACCCGTCCTCCGCCAGGACGGTGGAGGGCTGGACGGCGGTAGCGATGTCGCTCATGAAACGAGTCCCTGGCTGCGCGAGAATTGCGCGTCCTCTGCCCCCTCGAACGGCCCGACGCAAGCCGGGGTTCCGTGGCCGGCTACAGGTTCACGCCTCGTTCGCGCCGCTGGGCGCCATTCGGGCCGCCGATGACGAGCGTGTCGATCTCGGTGAGGAACAGCCCGTGGCCGAGCAGGCCCGGAATGGCGTCCAGCTCGGTTGCCAGCGCCTGCGGATCGGCGATCGGCCCGAAGCGGCAATCTATCAGAATATTGCCCTGATCGCTGAGCGCGGGGCCGTCACCCCGGCGCGCGGAGCGGATAACGGGATCACCGCACAGCGACCGGATCGCCGCCGATACGAAGCTGCGCGCGAACGGCAGCACCTCGATCGGCACTGCGCGGTCGAGCGTGTCGACGGCCTTGGTCGGATCGATGATGCAGATCATCCGCGCGGCGGCGGCGGCGACGATCTTCTCGCGGAGAAGGGCGCCGCCACCGCCCTTGATCGCGCGGAAGCGGGGATCGATCTGGTCGGCGCCGTCGATGGCGAGATCGGCCGTCGCGCAATCGTCGAACGCGACGAGCGGGATGCCGGCCGCCCGCGCCGCCACTTCGGTGGCAAGCGAGGTGGCAGCGGCCGTCACGCGCAGGCCGTGCGCGACCCGACGGCCCAGCGCGGCGATGGCGAAAGCGGTGGTACTGCCGGTGCCGAGGCCGACGAGCATTCCGCTCTCGACCTCGGCGACCGCGGCCTCGGCGGCCGCGCGTTTGGCTTCGTTCTCGGCCATGATGGCCGGGGATGTATCAGGCTTCGGTCGAGCTGTCCTGCGCCTTGGTGCGGCGCGCGCGCGGCTTGGCCGGGGCCTTGCGGGCGGCAGTGCCGTTGTCCTCTTCCTTCTTGCGGCCGAGGCCGATTGCACGGGCGAGGCCGCGACGCTGCTCGGCATAAGCCGGCGCCACCATCGGATAGTCGCGCGGCAGCTTCCACTTCGCGCGATATTCTTCCGGCGACATGTCGTAGTTGGTGCGCAGGTAGCGCTTCAGCATCTTCAGTTTCTTCCCGTCTTCCAGGCACACAATATAGTCGTGCTTGATCGACGAGCGAACGGGCACCGCCGGCTGCGGTTCCGGCTCGGCCGGCTTCTTGGGCTCGGTGAGACCCGACAGTGCTGCATGCACCTGCGCAATGAGATCGGCGACCTCGTTCGTGGCGACACGATTATTGGCAACATGCGCGGCCACGATGTCTGCGGTCAGGCTAAGCAGCTCATTGTTCATCTCTTCGTTCACGGCGCAAATCTCCTGTATTCCGCTTTCGGCTGCGACTGACCCTACGCGCCGTTTGCCGGGGCGTATCTACGCATTTAGGCGGAGGGTTCAAGTCTCTGTCGCCTTTAGGATTAGAAAGTTTTTACGGCACCTATCTCTTTGGAGATGAACACCTGTTCATGACTTGTATGGACCATTAGAGAGATCGTGACGGAGTCGAAATAATATTACGATCGAGCATTGGCCGCGCGACATGCACAGATCACCGCGACGGCCTTTACTGGATCTCGGCTTCGGGCAGATCGTGCCCGAAACAAAGGGGTGTGTATGCGTCTTGGGGTGGGGGCCCGGTGGGCAGCGTTGGCGGCTGTCCTACTGGTCGCAGCGTGTCATGACAGTCATGATCGTCCAGTGTCGAGCGCGGCGTCCGCGGTCCCGTCGCCGCCGCGACCACCGGCGGGCAGTGGGCCGGGCCTGATCGTGCCGGGGCCGGGCAGCGACGGGCGCTACGTCACGATCAACAGCGGCGTCACCGCGCAGGAGGCGCTGTGGCATGTCCGCTCCGCGCTCAACGTCGCCGCGCTGAGCTGCCGGGCTCGGCCGGGCGGGGCCGCGCTCATCAAACACTATAATGCCCTGCTCGTGCACCGGAAGGCAGTGCTGGTGCAGGCCTATGGTGCCGAGACCGGGCGTTTCGCGACAGCAGGGCGGGGCGCGATCGACGCCCACATGACCCGGCTCTACAATTTCTTCGCGCAGCCTTCGGCTCAGCCGGGCTTCTGCGCGGCGGCGGCGGATGTCGCCGATCATGTCGACGCGGTGCCTCCTGCCGAGCTTCCGCAATATGCGACGGGGGCGCTCGACCGGCTCGAGGCGCCGATCCTCGATTATTATCGGGCCTATGACGTCTATCGTCGCGAGCTTGCCGCGTGGAATGCGCGGATACAGGGCAAGAGCGTGGATCGTCGTCGCTGACGCTTCGGCGCCCGTGGGATCAGGGCGCCGCGAGCGTCTCGACGATCGAGTCGCGCAGCGCGCGGACCTCCGCGTTGAGATCGCGTAGGCCATCGAGCGTCAGGCCGGATGTCGTCAGCAGCCGTTCGGGGATGCACCCCATCCGGCCTTTCAGATCGCGGCCCCGGTCGCTGAGCTGGATCAGGACCTGGCGCTCATCAGCCGGGTTGCGCGTGCGTTCGACCAGCCCGGCCGTCTCCAGTCGCTTGAGCAGCGGCGTGATCGTGCTCGATTCGAGCATCAGGCGCTCGGCGATCGCGCCCACGCTCTGCGGGTCGTGTTCCCACAGCACATTGAGCACGAGATATTGCGGATAGGTGATCCCCAGCGCGTCGAGCAGCGGCTTGTAGGCGCGGCCGATCGCCAGGCTGGTCGAGTAGATCGAATAGCAGAGATGCTCATCGAGGGTGAGCGGGGGGATCGGCACAT
>DATGEV010000297.1:0-2453 GCA_035309885.1 Sphingomonas sp. | reverse complement strand
GCCATCGCCGCAGCCGACCTCGCTTCCGGTGCGCGGGCGGATGAAAGCCGGGCAAAACTCGGTCAATCGCTTCACCATCGACCGCGAGGCGGTGGCCGAGCAAATCGCGATTTATGATCTGCTGCGGCCGAGCGAAACCGGGTTCCTCGTCCGCAATTTCTCACAACGGCTCGGCGTGTTGTTGCGGCCGGGGGCGCTGGCCTATGTCGACCCGGAGATCCCCGCGGCGATGGGTGACATCGTGTTCTTGACCCGCACGGATGGTACCGCCGACGCGGCGGTCGTGGTTGGCGACGGCATCGGCCCGCTGATGCTCAAGATGTATAATCCGGAGGAGCAGATCCCGATGGGCGACCCGAGCATCGCTTCGGTATTGAGGGTCGGGATGCTGCTTCTGCCCTAGGCGATTCGCGCGTTCTCGCCTGTCGGGGCGGGATTTTCTCAGACGTGCATTCGGCCGAAACAGCGGTAAAGCGAGACGGCGCTTCGATGTTTTGGCAGCGCTCGGCAGCCGGCCCACACCGGCTTGCCGAAATTCCGGAATTATCGGGCTGTCAGATAAACTTGTGGCGTGCCTCATAGCCTGGCGCTTCGCAGCCGAGATTGGTCGCGCGCTAGCCAAGCGCGCGTGCGTGCTTGGCTAGCGCGATCGCGGTCCCTCATCGCTCTCAGTCTTCTTGCGGCAGGCGCGTTCCCGCCGCTCGCGCTCGCCGTGCTGCCGGGCGGGTTGGCCGTGCTCGCAGCGCCGCGCACCGGTATCGTGCTGGTTGCGGCGCTGGTCTTCGCGCCGGCCATCGCCGCTGCGGCCGCCACCCTTCAGGGGTTCGATATCGTGCTGTCGCGGCTGCGCGCCGAGGCGGATGCCGCGTATCGACAGACTATCGGCCGGGTGCTGCTGGGCGCGCTGGTTTTCGGTTGGGTGTTTGGCCTGCTCGCCGCCTCTCCGGCCGATCCGGCGATCATTCGCTGTGTCCTGATCGCATCGCTGGGTCTCGGGGCGGCGTGGCTGTTTCTGCTTTATTTGATGTTCGATCCCGCGCGCGGGGCGCTGATACGCCACGCGGCGTTGGTTTCCGATGTGGCGCTGCTGTCGCTGCTGCTCGCGACGGGTGGCGCCCGCACCGCAGCTTTGACGCCGGTCTATCTCTATCTCGCGATTGGCCACGCCGACCAGCCAGGGTCGCGCAAACCGGCAGCCGCCATCGGCTTTTGCGTCCTCGCCTTTGCGGCGGTGGTGGCGGTCACGCCGTTCTGGCGCGGTCAGCTGCTTTCGGCGGGCGGGATGCTCGCGGCGATGATCGCGCTTCCCGCCTATGTCGGCGCCCGCTTGCGCCAGCTCGGGGCAGCGAAAATCGACGCCGAGGTCGCGAACGCGGCAAAGGATCGCTTTCTGTTGACCCTCAACGCGGATTTGCGCGGCCCGATGCGCGCGATCGCGCGCGCCGGGGCCGGCATCGACCGGGAAACCGCCGATCCCGAACAATGGACCGCACTCGCCCAGGCCCGCCTTAATGCCCGCGTCATGCTCTTGGAGCTCGACGACGCTCTCAACTGCGTCAAGCTCGGCGCCGGGACGCTCAGCCCGGAAACCCGCACCTTCGATCTTTACCGGCTAGCGAACGGCGCTGTGGCGGCGCTGCGCGCCGCCGCGTCCGAGTGTGAAGCGCTGCTCGACCTGCGCATCGACCCGCTGCTTCCCTATCAGCTCTTTGGCTGGCCGCATCAGCTTCGTCAGGTCCTGATCGGCCTCGCGGCGAACGCGTTGCGCCAAGCCGGCAAAGCCAAGGTGCGGATCGATCTCGGCGCGGCGGATTTCGGCCCCCAGACCGTGATCCTGCGGGTCGCGGTCAGCACCGGTATCACCGGCGATCAGCTGCATACCGCCAATGACCCAGCCGATGACGCTCGGCCGGCTCTTGGCCTCGCCGTCGTCGAGCGTATCGTTGAGTTGATGGGCGGGCGCCTCATCGTCGATCCCATCTCGGACCGCGGCATATCGCTCGCCGCCGAATTGCCCTTCGCGATAGACCAGGCGTTTCTGGCGCGGCCGCTCGATCTCGCGGGACTGCCGGTGCTTATCGTCAGTCACGATGCCCAGCTTGCCGACGAGCTGATCGAGCCGCTCGAAGCCTGGCGTGGGGATCCGCGGTGGATTGGGGCCGAGGAGGCGGCGCTCGACTATCTCGACGCGTTCGAGCCAGGGGCGCGGCGCGCGTTACTGATCGTCGATGGGCGCGGCGACGTGCTGCGAAGCTTGAGCTGGGCGCATCGCGCCGCCGCGCTGGGCGTGCTGGAGCGGCCGCAAATCCTCTTCATCGCCGATGAGGCGCGTATCGACAGCATCATCGGCCTCGCCGATGGCGAGCTCGATGTCATCCTGCCGGCGCCGCTGACCCCGGACGTGCTGCGCAGCGCGCTCCACTCGCTCATGATCGAGCCGGCCGAGGAGTTAT
>DATGEV010000296.1:0-2965 GCA_035309885.1 Sphingomonas sp. | reverse complement strand
CTAGAGCGAAATCCGCTCCGATTGCATCGGGTCGGCCGCGCTAGCTTGTTGGTTTGACGCGATTTCCGAGGCAGTAGAGGATTCCATCCGCTTCGAAATCGCTCTCGCCCGCGGCGGCGCCTGGCCTAGAGCGCCAGGCGCAGCCCCGCGAAGCCGCCCACCTCATTGCCGTCGTAGCGCGCGAAGGTGGCGTTGACCGACCCTTCGAGCGAGAGCCGCGCTCCCAGCCGCGCCGACAGGCCGCCGGCCAGATCGCCATAGGCCTTGCGCGACGACCGCGCGATTTCGAAGCTGTTGATGATACCGGGCGCGGTTTCCGGCGCATAGTCGACGATGCGGCCGTCGCCATGGACGTTCTTGTCCGCGGTGACGCGCAGCCAGGGCGCCAGCCCCGGCGCCAGATTGGGGCGCAGTTCGAGGCCCGCCGAGGCGACCACCGTGTCCGTCCGCTGATCGCCAACAATCAGCCCCGCCGCCGCGTCGCCGGCCTCGCTATAGCCGTTGACGCGCGCGTGTGCATAAGCGAGCCCGATCACCGGGCCGACACGCCCCCGGCCGAAATCGGCGAGCCACCCGGCGCGGCCGCCCGCCACCCAGCTTTTGGCATGCGGACTGGCAGTGAGCGGATCGGCCACGCCGGTACGACGGATCTTCAGATCATGCCAGCCATAGCCCGCATAGCCCTGCACAAAGGCACTGCCCATGTCGAAGCCGGCATAGCCGCCGACCTGATAGCTGGTCGCCTTGGTGCGATCGTCGAACGCGGCGTCGCTGTGCGAGCGGCTCCACATGAAGAGGCCACCGGCAGTCAGCGGACCGCGCCGCCACTCGACCCCGCCCGACGCGCCATGCGCGTTATAGGCATAGCCGTCGGCGGTGGCGGTGGCGTCGTAGCGGTCATGCCCGCCGACATACTGGACATAGGCCGACAGCCCGTCGGGCCCCTGCGTGCCGCGCGCCAGATCGAGCCGCCCGGCCATTGTCCGCCCGAAATCCTGCGCCGCGTGCACCGGCAGATCCCCCACGGCACGGAAGCTGTACGGCGCCGAAAGCTGGTTGATCGCATAGCGGCCGACCAGATCGAACGCCGCCGAGGTCAGGTGGACCCCGTCGACATAGAAGAAATATTGCGCCTGCATGGCCGGCGAACCGATGCAGGTCAGCGGGCAGGCGTTGGTCACGTTGGTGAAGCCGAAGCGCGCCGGGTTCGCCCGCACGATGTTGCCGATCGCGGTGAGGTCGACATAGGCGATCTGCGTGCCGAGATGCGCGATCGGGGCCAGTGTCGCCTGCATCTTGGCATTGTAGGCATTGCTGAACGCAGTGCCGATCGCGGCATTGGCCTGGCCCAGCGCCTCGGGCAGCTGGCCGACATCCCCGGCAAGGAACACCATATGCTTGGCGCCATGTGCAGCCAGCGTCGCAATGCCGGCTGTGGCGTTCTTTGCGGCCAAGGTGCTCGCCGCGTCGACACCGGCGAGCGTGCCGCCAGTCAGGCGATAGGCTCGCGCGTCGTTGCCGCCGATCGAGATCGCCACCAGATCGTTGGGGTTGAAGCTGCCGCCCTGCGCGACGAAGCCCAGATATTCCTGCTGGAAGCCCGGCAGGCCCACGCCCACGACATTGGTGCTGCCCGCCTGCGCGCCGCCAAAGGCGAAGTTCACGATCGGCGCGTCGTAATGGGCAGACAGCGTGTCGACGAAGTTGGTGCCACCCGAAAAGCGCCCGGTCGGATAGATGTTGGAGGGGAAGAGCGGCCCCAGCACCGCCTTGAGATTGCCGATGTCGGCATAGCTGTCGCCGAAGGCGAACACCCGGTCAATGGTCTGCGCGCCGGCTGGCGCGGCAAGCGCGCAGGACGCAACGGCAGCGGACAAAGCAGCCTTCAGGATCTTTCGCAACTCGACCTCCCCTGTTGACGGGGCACGATCGAGCCGCACCCTCTTATGGACAATATAAATAGCGGCGATGGCCCTGCAAAGGCAAGGAAATGTCTTGCCCGCTGACAACGATGGGCAAGATCAGGGCGCGAGGATGCCCCCTTCTGGCGGACGTCATGGCATCGGAAGGGGACCGGTCACCCCGCCGGCCCCCTTCCCCCTCCAGCGGCTTTTAACGGTCAAGCCGTAGCGTCACCACGTGGACCTGATCGGGGATGCGCAGGCTGATCGTGCCGGCCTCGCTGTCCTGCTGCACCGCGACCGGGTGACCACCAATGCTCGCCTTGGGCGCCGCCCCGGCCCAGCCATGCACTACGATATCGAGGTCATGCCACCAGGGTTGGTACTGCCCGTCGCGCGCGCCGAAATCGATCGCGAGTCCCGTCGGCGTCGTCGTGCAGCGCAGCGTCTGGCGCAAATAGGCGCCGCGCCGATAATCGAGGCTGCGACCGTCATCGGCGTAGAGCAGGCCGGTGCAGTCGTCGCCCGGATAGACGGCGAGCTCCAGCGCGCCCTTGGGCGTCTCCATCGTGCTCTGGACGAGCGGCTGGCGCGGGATGATCGAGCCCGCCCGCACGAACACCGGCAGATGATCGAGCCGCGGCGTCTCGCGCACCACCTGCATCGCGCGCACCCCCTGGCTGCCGGGCCGCGCGACCGTCTGCGCGGGCTTGCCCGTCCAGTAATCGAACCAGCCGCCCCTGGGCAGACAGATGTCGTAGCTGCCGGTCGATTCCGGGAAGGGCGCCGGCGCGACCATGATCTTGTCGCCCACCAGGAAGGTGGTGGCGTCGTCGCAGCCCGAATCCAGCGCGTCCGGATAGGTCATGAAGACGGGGCGCATCATCGGCAGTCCGGTGCGCGCAGTCTCGTCGGCGACGGTGTAGAGATAGGGCATCAGCCGGTAGCGCGCCTCGACGAAGCGCTTGCGGACCGCCTCATGCTGAGGGCCATCGACCCACAGCTCGCGGTGCGGCGTGCCGACCGCGGAATGATCGCGGAAGATCGGCTGGAAGGCGGCGATC
>DATGEV010000295.1:0-7220 GCA_035309885.1 Sphingomonas sp. | reverse complement strand
CGCCGGCAGGCGACGGCAAGGCCCGGCATTATGCGCTGACCCCGGCCTTTCTCACCGCATGGCGGGGCCATCTGCGCGCCTCGCTCAGCGCTGCCGCTTTGGTCGATCCCGCGATCGAGGCCGTGATCGAGCGACTGGACGAGCCGATGGTGTTCGAAGGGCTCCTGCGTATCCAGGCGGCGCGGCTTCCCACGCTGTCACGCTGGGCGGCGGCGACACCGGCATTCCAGCGGATTCTGATGCACCGCTATGCCGGGCTGCTGATCGTCTCGATGCTGGTGGTGGAGAACGATGGCGACTTCCCGCCGGCCGGGCCGATCCCGATCGCGCTCAAGCCCACCGCAATACGCTTCGGCGTGTCCTACATGCATGTGCGCCGCCTGCTGCACGATGCCGTGGAGGCTGGACTGCTGGACTATGAAGCGGCGGGTTCGGTGACGCTTAGAGCAGCCATGCGGCAGACGATCCGCCTTTTCTACGCGGCCCAGCTCGCCGAGCGGGTGGCGAGCGCCCGGCAGGCGCTGGCGGCGCTCGACCCGCTGCGACACGACGCCAGGATTTCTGTCTTCTAACGGTCCTGTGCCCACCCCCCTTACCGCACCCTCCGGCTTGCGGCATAGCGTCCGCGACAAGGGGATCAGGACATCGCATGCGCCATCCACCAGCCACTTTCGTGTTCGCGGTCGCGCTTACCGGCATCGCGGTGTTCTCCTGCATGGATGCGGTGATGAAGGGGCTGGTGCTGGCGATCGGCGCCTACACCACGCTGCTCTGGCGCAACATCGCGGGTGTCGCGATCAGCGGAGCGATCTATGCCATCAAGCGCCCGGCCTTGCCGTCGCGCGCGGGGCTCAGGCTGCATGCGATCCGCGGCACGGTATCGGCGGTGATGGCGGTGGCGTTCTTCTGGGGGCTGGCGCGCGTGCCGATGGCGCAGGCGATCGCGCTGACCTTCATCGCGCCGCTGCTGTCGCTGTTTCTCTCCGCGATCATGCTCGGCGAGAAGATCCGGCGGAGCACCATCCTCGCCTCGACGATGGCGTTCGTCGGCGTGCTGGTGATCCTGATCGGCCAATGGCAGGCCGAACTTGGCCCCGACGCCCTGCGCGGCGCGCTCGCCGTGCTGGCCTCAGCGCTGTGCTATGCGTTCAACATCGTGCTGATGCGCCAGCAGGCGCTCATCGCCGGACCGATCGAGGTGGCCTTCTCGCAGAGCCTGGTCGTGTCGGTGCTGCTGGCGCTCGGCGCGCCCTTCCTCGGCGCGGTGCCGGAGATGCGGCATGTGCCGATGATCCTGCTCGCCGCCGCGCTGGCCACGATCTCGCTGCTGCTGCTCGCCTGGGCCTATGCGCGCGGCAAGGCGAGCAGCCTGTCGCCCAGCGAATATAGCGCGTTCGTGTGGGCCGCGCTGTTCGGCTGGCTGATCTTCGGGGATCAGGTGTCGCTGCCCACGCTGGCCGGCGCGGCGTTGATCGTCACCGGCTGCCTGATCGCGGCCGGACAGCGGCCCGATCCGATCATCGAGATGGAAGCCGCCTTATAGGCCCGATGCTTCGCGAGGAGAGGCGATGCGGCTCGCGACGCCGACAACGATCCGCACGCCGGTCGCGCCTGGCTATTGCCGCGGGTGTCCGGAGGGCATTCCGCGGGCGGTGACCAGCATCGAGGCATTCTTGCGCGTGGGGACAGCTCGTAGATTGTCGCCATTCTCCGCCGGCACTCTGTCCGCGCCGCTCGTCATATAGTCGAAGCCGTTGAGATCGAGCCCGGTGAGTGCCGCGTTGGCACCAGCGCGCGGAACAGCGGCTCCATCGCGGCAAAGCGACCGGCGAAGCGCTTCACATGCACGAACGCCCGCGGGGGCTCAGTTCATTGTCGTGGAACCAGCTGCTGAGGCAGCGCTGCACCTTCTGCATCATCCAGATCCGCCATCGGTTGCGCGGAATCGCATTGCGGACAGAGACGGCCGGCCGCCCGCAAAAGGCGGATATGGCATCGACCAAGCCCTGCGAGTCAGCGTTGAGATGTTTATAGGCGAGCACCAATACCCGATCCGCGCCGACGATATCGAGAAGGAAACCGAATTTGAGCAGCGGCTTCAGTTCGCCCGCACCCTCGTCGTCCTCGAGATGCGCGCCGAAGCGGATGATCGGCTGCCACGACTGGAAACTCACCAGTCGCTCGATCGCGCGGGTGAAGCTGATCGCCTTCGCAGCCTTCGCCACGGGCTCCGAGCCTCCGGCGCGACCAGCCCCATCGTCACGAGACCCAGCAGCGTCGCCGCGACATTGCCCGACAGGAGATAGAGGAAGTTCGGGATTCGGCGCACCGATCCCGAAGCCGGGCGCACGACGATCGGCCTGCCTCGCAGGGGGCTGGCAGCGGGCCGGCAGGCGGCTAAAAGACATTTCATGATCAAGCCCGCCCAAAGCAGCCGCCCCGCCACCGCAGACCTCATCGAGCAGCTCGACACGAGGCTGCGCTGGCTTTCCGCCTGGACGATACACAACGCCAACCATCGCCGCGACAGCCGCGACGGGCTCAAGGTGGGCGGCCATCAGGCGAGCTGCGCGTCGATGTCGACGATCATGGCGGCGCTCTACGCCACCGCGGTGCGGCCGCAGGACAAGGTGGCGGTGAAGCCGCATGCCGGCCCGCTGCTCCACGCGCTCCATTACATGCTGGGCAACCAGAGCCGCGATCAGCTCGAGCGCTTCCGGGGTCTGGGCGGCGCGCAGAGCTATCCGTCACGCACCAAGGATCAGATCCCGGTTGATTTCTCGACGGGTTCGGTCGGGCTGGGTGTCGCGGTCACCGCCTTTGCCAGCCTGGTGCAGGATTATCTGATCGCGCACGGTGGCATGGCCGAGGCCGACGCCGGCCGCATGATCGCGCTGATGGGCGATGCCGAGCTCGACGAAGGCAATATCTACGAATGCCTGATCGAGGGCTATAAGCACGACATCCGCAACTGCTGGTGGATTGTCGACTATAACCGCCAGAGCCTCGATGCGACGACGGCCGACCGCATGTTCCGCCGCTTCGACGACATCTTCGAGACCTGCGGCTGGCGCGTCGTCACGCTGAAGTACGGCAAGCGCCAGCGCGCCGCCTTCGCCAAGCCCGGCGGACAGGCGCTGATGGACTGGATCGACACCTGCCCCAACGCCGATTTCGCAGCGCTCACCTATCAGGGCGGCGAGGCGTGGCGCGCACGCCTCGCCGCCGACATCGGCGACAAGGCCAATGCGGCCGACCTCATCGCCTCCTATGACGACGAGGCGCTCGCCCAGCTGATGACCAACCTCGGCGGCCATTGCGCCGAGACGCTGGCCGAAGCCTTCGCCGCGGCCGATGACGAGCGGCCGACGATGTTCATCGCTTACACCGTCAAGGGCTATGGCCTGCCCTTTGCCGGCCACAAGGACAATCATGCAGGCCTGATGACCGAGACACAGATCACCGGCCTGCGCGACAGCCTCGGCATCGCCGAAGGCCGGGAGTGGGAGCCTTATGGCGGGCTCGGCGACAATGCAGCCGCCGCGCTCAAGGCCTTCGTCGAGGGATCGCCCTTCGCCGCCGGCCGGGCGCGTGCGGCGGCGCCGGCCGTGCCCGTCCCCGCGATCGCCGCGCCGAGCGGCAGCGAGCAGTCGACCCAGATGGCGTTCGGCAAGATCCTGCTCGAACTCGCCAAGTCGGGCCATCCACTGGCCGAGCGCATCGTCACCACCTCGCCCGACGTCACCGTCTCGACCAATCTCGGCGCCTGGGTGAACCAGCGCGGGCTGTTCCGCCGCAAGGAGCTGGCCGACGTGTTCCGCGCCGCCAAGATCCCGTCGGCGCAGAAATGGCAGGGCGGCGATGCCGGCCAGCACATCGAGCTCGGCATCGCGGAGCATAATCTGTTCCTGATGCTGGCGGCGCTCGGCCTCTCCGCGCCGCTGTTCGGCACGCGGCTGCTGCCGATCGGCACCGTCTATGATCCCTTCATCGCGCGCGGCCTCGATGCGCTGAATTACGGCTGCTATCAGGATGCGCGCTTCCTGCTGGTGGCGACGCCCTCTGGCGTCACGCTCGGGCCGGAGGGTGGCGCGCACCAGTCGATCAACACGCCGCTGATCGGCATGGGACAGCCCGGCCTCACCGCCTTCGAGCCCGCCTTCGCCGACGAACTCGCGCTCATCATGGAGTGGGCGTTCGGCCATATGCAGGCCGACAAAGGGGGTTCGGTCTATCTGCGTCTGTCGACGCGCGCGGTGCCGCAGGCCGGCCGCAGTGACGACGGCTGGCAGGCCGATGCGCTCAAGGGCGGCTACTGGCTGCAGCGCCCCAAGGGCACCGACGCGATCGTCTATATGGGCGCGATCGCGCCCGAGGCGATCGAGGCGTGGAGTCGACTGACCGAGGACTTCCCCGGCCTCGGCCTGCTCGCGATCACCTCGCCCGATCTGCTCCATCGCGGCTGGAGCGCGGCGCAAGCGGCGCGCTTCCGCGGCGATGCCAAGGTCGAGGCGCATGTCGAGACGCTGCTCGCCCCCCTCGGCCGCGCGGCGCGGCTAGTGACAGTGCTCGACGGATCGCCCGCGGCCCTGTCATGGCTGGGTGGCGTGGGCGGAGCGCGGATCGCCCCGCTGGGTATCGACCGTTTCGGTCAGACCGGCGACCTCCCCGATCTCTACCGGACCTATGATCTCGACCGCGACGCGATCATGCGCACCGCCGAGGGCCTGTTCCGCCGCTGATCCTGCCCGCCCCCCGGATGGCATGGTCGCCGTCCGGGGTTTGTCCTCTTTCATCCCCGCGTCCTCCCAACAGATCAGGACGACGCCGGTGCACGCGCCGACCAAAACCGATCCGACCCGCGACACCGGCGATCATGGCGAGATCGCGCCCAATAGGGTTACCGCAGACCGCCCCAGCGCGAAGTTGACGACGCCATTTTACGTGCGCGTCATTATCGATGACGAAAGTCGTCCTCTGTTCGCGACAAGATCGGCAATAACTTTTGGCAGACTGACGTACACGGAAAAGCCAGACGCAGACCATGTCCGAACTTCCGAACATCAGGCGATTTTGCTGCCTGCTGGCTCAAGACGGGTCAGGAGGAATGATTACCGTGTTTTCACGTTGCATAACTGGCACAACATGGTGCATGAACAAAGGGCAGATTTGCCTGTCGCTTACCATCACAAATCCGGAGAGACTTCGTGAACGACACCGATCTGATCGGTCTGACGGCCGACATTGTTTCAGCGCATGTCAGCCACAACAGCATTCCAACCGCTGAGGTGCCCGCGCTGATCCGGAGTGTTTACGAAGCACTCGATCGCGCAGGACAACCCGAAATAAAGGCCGATCCGGCGCCTGAACCTGCTGTTCCTGTCCGCTCCAGCATCAAGCCGGATTATCTCGTCTGTTTAGAAGACGGGAAGAAGCTGAAGATGCTCAAGCGTTATTTGCGGACGAATTACAATATGTCGCCCGATGAGTATCGCGCGAAATGGGGTCTGCCCAAGGATTATCCGATGGTCGCGCCCTCCTATCGCGAAGCGCGCAGCACGCTCGCGCACCAGATCGGGCTTGGCCGCAAGCCGGCGACGACCACCGCCGCCGCACCCAAGACCGCCAAGGCTCCGGCCAAGACGTCCAAGGCCGCCAAGCCCGCGGCGGCACCGGCCAAGACTGCGACGGCGCCGGCCAAGACTGCGAAGCGCCCCGCCAAGACCGCGAAGCGCCCGACCAAGGCGGAAACGCCGGCCAAAGCCCCTGCGGCGAAGCAGCCGGGCATCCGGGCCGCCAAGGCAGCGGCGCGGCGCCATCTCGGCTCGACCAAACCGCTGACCGCCTGACCCCACCATGGCGCCGGCCGGCCTCGTCGATCGCCCTGATCGTCGGAGCCGGCCCCGGTGCGCCGAGGCCCCGGACGGGCGAATGTCAGGCCCGCAGGCGCCGGATCTGTTCGACGATTTGCTGCCAGATCGCGCTGGTGGCGGCGCTCCCGCCCGAAGCTGCCTGACGTTCGCTGACCTCCAGCGCGCGATCACCGAACAGATCGATCAACGCGCGTGCCATGATCTCGATTTTGGGGGAGAGCGTTCCCGGATCGCCGGCGCTCGCTCGGCCTTCATCCACCATTCCGATCGCTCCAGTTCAGCAACGCAGCGAGAGAAAGCAACTGAAATAAGGTCTGTTCTTGGGCTGGGTTATAAGCCCGGCGCGGCGCTGTCCAGCCGCCGCGCCGGGCGTGTGGCCGGCGCCCCGACGCTGTGACAGGGAGAAGACTCGGTTAACCACTCGCGGTTAGGCGAGGATTATCGGAAGAGGAGCCACAACTTGCCGCGGATCGGTCATCGCAAGTGGACAAGCCGCGTCCGGGCATGGCTGCTGGAGTCGCCACCGACCACCTCGCGGGGGATCAGCGTCGCGGCACTCCTGATCCTCGTGCTGCTCGACTATATGGCGCCCCGCTACATCACCTTCGGCACCTTCTATCTCGTGCTCATCGCCTATACGAGCTGGGTGCTCGACCGACGGTCGGGATGGCTCGTGGCGCTCATCGCGATCGGCGCGTCGATCGGCATCAACGGCTTCGGCATGTTCGCGTCGGTCGCGGCGGGGCCAAGCCGCGAAGCGGCGATCGTCTGGAACATCCTTATGCGTCTGCTCTCATCGGCGTTCGTCATCGAACTGGTGCGCAGCTTCCGCAACAGCTTCAACTATGAGCGCCGGCTCGGCACGACCGATCCTCTGACTGGCATCCTCAACCGGCGCGCCTTCCTCGATACGGTATCGGGGCGCCTCCCTCGCGTTGGCGCGCGCGGTCGCACCGCGATCGTCGCCTATCTCGATCTCGATGGCTTCAAGCCCGTCAACGACCGCTACGGCCATGCCGCCGGCGACGAGGTACTGGTTCATTTCGCCGATGCCCTCGTCGGCGCGGTGCGCCGTTATGATTGCGCCGGCCGCAGCGGCGGCGACGAATTCCTGCTGTTCCTGGATGTTCCCAGCCAGAAGACCGGCGAGCGCGTCGTGCTCCGCCTGCACCGGGAGATCGAGGCGCAGCTCGAGACGCTGCCCTATGGCAAGGTGTCGTGTTCGATGGGAGCGGTGATCGTCCCGGCGGGCCATCCGCTGCCGGCGATCGACACGCTGATCTCGCAGGCCGATAGCCTGATGTACCAGGCCAAGGCGCGTGGCCTGAAGCGTCTCCGCATCGCGTC
>DATGEV010000294.1:0-3486 GCA_035309885.1 Sphingomonas sp. | reverse complement strand
CCAAGCTGATCGCCAACTTCGTCCGCCATGTCTGCGGGCTGGAGGGCGACTGGTCGATGGCCGGCTTCCGCGCCGCCAAGATCGAGGAGATCCGCAGCCAAGTCGGCAACGGCAAGGTGATCTGCGGCCTGTCGGGCGGCGTCGACTCGGCGGTCGCGGCGGTGCTGATCCATGAGGCGATCGGCGAGCAGCTCACCTGCGTGTTCGTCGATCACGGTCTGATGCGTGCGGGCGAAGCCGAGCAGGTCGTCTCGCTGTTCCGCAACAGCTACAATATTCCGCTTGTTGCTGTGAACGCCGAGACGCTGTTCATGAACGGCCTCGCCGGCGTCACCGACCCCGAAGCCAAGCGCAAGTTCATCGGCAAGACCTTCATCGAGGTGTTTGAGGCCGAGGCGAAGAAGATCGGCGGCGCCGAGTTCCTCGCGCAGGGCACGCTCTATCCCGACGTGATCGAGAGCGTCAGCTTCACCGGCGGCCCGTCGGTGACGATCAAGAGCCACCACAATGTCGGCGGCCTGCCCGAGCGCATGAATATGAAGCTCGTCGAGCCGCTGCGCGAACTGTTCAAGGACGAGGTCCGCGTGCTCGGCAAGGAGCTGGGGCTCCCCGAGGCGTTCGTCGGCCGCCACCCCTTCCCGGGGCCGGGCCTTGCGATCCGCATTCCGGGCGAGGTGACCAAGGAACGCTGCGACATCCTGCGAAAGGCGGACACCATCTATCTCGAAGAGATCCGCAATGCGGGGCTCTATGATGCGATCTGGCAGGCCTTCGCGGTGCTGCTGCCGGTCCGCACCGTGGGCGTGATGGGCGACCATCGCACCTATGATTCGGTCTGCGGTCTGCGCGCGGTCACCTCGGTCGACGGCATGACGGCGGACGTCTATCCCTTTGACGGTGCCTTCCTGAGCCGCGTCGCGACCCGCATCGTCAACGAGGTGCAGGGCATCAACCGCGTGGTGTACGACTACACATCCAAGCCGCCGGGCACGATCGAGTGGGAGTGAAGCGGAAAGAGGGAATGTCCGGGGGACATTCCCTCGCTTCGCTCGGCGGCGCGAGCCGCCGGATGATGCATGGCTGCGCGCTGGCGCTGCTGGTGTCGGCGCCGGCCGCTGCAGACACATCCGATCCGCCCGCCTGGACGCGGCCGATCGAGCCCTTCCATCTCGTCGGGCCGGTTGATTATGTCGGCAGCGAGGGCATCGGCGCCTATCTGATCCACACGCCGGCCGGCGCTGTCCTGATCGACGGGACGCTTGAGGCCAACGCCGCGATGGTCCGTCGCCACATCGAGGCGCGGGGCGTGTCGATCCGCTCGGTAAAATGGATCCTCATCAGCCATGCTCATTTCGACCATGTCGGCGCCGTCGCGGCGCTTGCGCGGGCGAGCGGGGCGAAGGTCGCGGCGGGAGCCGGTGATGTCGCCGCGCTGGCGCAGGGCACCCACCCGGGGGAGGCCAACTACACGCCTCGTCCTTACCCACCCGTGCATGTCGATCGCGCGATCCACGATCATGACCATCTGACCCTTGGTGGCCTGACGATGACCGCGATCGCGACGCCGGGGCACACGCCCGGCTGCACCTCCTGGTCGATCCGCGTGACGGAGAAGGGGCGGCCGCTTACGGTCCTCTTTCCGTGCAGCGTGACGGTGGCTGGCAATCGACTGGTCGGCAACAGGGCCTACCCGGGGATCGTCGCCGATTACCGTCGGAGCCTGGCGCGGCTGGGCGCGGTGAAGGCGGACGTCGTGCTGCCGGCGCATCCGGAGGCAGCGGATGTGATCGGGCGGGCGAAGCGGGGCACTCTGGTCGATCCGAAGCTGCTCGGGCGGATCGTGGCACAGTCGCGAATCGATTTCGACGCCGAACTCAAGCGGCAGGAAGCGCGGGGAGACGCATGACCACCATATACGGCATCAAGGCCTGCGACACGATGAAGAAGGCCCGCGTCTGGCTCGACAGCCATGGCGTCGCCTACAGCTTCCATGACTACAAGACCGCCGGCATCGACCGCGCGACGTTGTCCGGCTGGGTGGACGAGCATGGCTGGGAGACGATCCTCAACCGCGCCGGCACCACCTTCCGCAAGCTGCCCGAGGCGGATCGCGAGGGGATCGACGCCGACAAGGCGATCGCGCTGATGCTGGGCCAGCCGTCGATGATCAAGCGGCCGGTGCTAGATCTGGGCGGGCACACGCTGGTCGGCTTCAAGCCCGCGCAGTACGAGGCGGCCATCGCATGAGGCGTTGGCTGGCGGCGGTGCTGCTGGTGTCGGCGACTGCCCCGGCAGCGGCCGCCCCCGACTGGCCGGACGAGCCTTTGCAGAGGGTGGAGGCGCTGGCCGTGCTCCAGACGCTCAACGCCGACCTGCTAAGCCATGACAGCGCGACGCTGACGCTCGACCGCTGGTGCGCCGCGCACCGCATCGCCAGCCCCGCCACCATCGTCGCCGAGCGGGAGCACGGCATCGACAAGCCCGCGTCGCCGGAGATTCGCGCGGCGCTCAACCTCCCGGCGGACGCGCCGGTCGGCTACCGCCATGTCCGGCTCCGCTGTGGCGACCATGTGCTGTCGGACGCTGACAACTGGTATGTCCCCAGCCGCCTGACGGTCGACATGAACCACGCGCTCGACACCAGCGATGTCGCCTTTGGCCGCGCGGTGCAGGCGCTGCACTTCAAGCGCCATACACTGTCGGCGGGGCTTCTCTGGTCGCCGCTGCCCGATGGCTGGGACATACAGGGATTGCCCGGTCGCCCGCGCCGGCCAGGACGAATGGCGATTCCCGATCATGTGATCGAGCATCGCGCCGTGCTGTCGCTGGCGGATGGAACGCCTATCAGCCTGGTCGTGGAGGATTATACCGCAGAGGTGCTGGCCTTCCCGCCGCCGCGCTGAGTTTGCCCGCACGGCTACGAGCGGCTAAAGGCGGCTTATGTCCACCACCTTCACGCTCGATACCTCGACCAGCCGGGCCCATCCCACGCCCGCGCCGGTCAAGCGGCTGACCGTGCCCGCGATCCGCGGCCGCAAGACCGGGCCCGAACCGGTCGCCGAGCCGATCGTGATGCTCACCGCCTACACCGCGCGCATGGCGCAGATCCTCGATCCGCATTGCGACATGCTGCTGGTCGGCGACAGCCTGGGGCAGGTGATCTACGGTCTGCCGTCGACCATCCCGGTCAGCCTCGAGATGATGTGCGCGCATGGCGCCGCCGTCGTGCGCGGCAGCTGGCACAGCGTCGTCGCCATCGACATGCCGTTCGGCAGCTATGAGGCCTCGCCCGCCCAGGCCTTTGAATCCGCCGCGCGCATCCTCAAGGAGACCGGCGCCGCCGCGGTCAAGCTGGAGGGCGGGGAAGCGATGGCCGAGACCGTCGCGTTCCTCTCGGCGCGTGGCATTCCCGTGATCGGCCATGTTGGGCTCACCCCGCAGGCGGTCAACGCGCTCGGCGGCTACGCCGCGCGGGGGCGCAGCGAG
>DATGEV010000293.1:0-3039 GCA_035309885.1 Sphingomonas sp. | reverse complement strand
TCTCCCATTCGGCCTCGGTCGGCAGGCGGCGGCCGGTCCAGTGGGCGTAGGCGTCGGCCTCGTAGTAGCTGACATGGCGGACGGGTGCGGCGGCATCCATCGGCCCTTGCCCGTCAAGTCCGAAACGCTCGGTCCACGCGCTCTCGGCGTCGCGTCGCCAATAAGCAGGCGCCTCGATGCCGTTCTCGCGCACCCACGCCCAGCCGTCCGACAGCCACAGCGATGGGGTGGTATAGCCGCCATCCTCGATGAAGGCGCGCCACTCACCATTGGTCACGACCCGATCGGCGAGCGCATGGGGCGGCAGCCAGACGGTGTGGCGCGGCCCTTCGCAATCGAAGGCGAAGCCGTCGCCGGCATGACCGATCTCGACCGCGCCCGAGCGGCCCTCGATCCAGCGGATCGGATCGGGTGCGGCGCTCGGACGGCGAAGCTCGGCGGGCCAGACGGCGGGCGCCAGCGGGTTCTGCGCGAACAGGTGGAGAATGTCGGTGACGAGCAGTTCCTGATGCTGCTCCTCATGATGGCAGCCGAGCTCGACCAGCACGCGCGCCGCCTCGGGCAGTTCGACCCAGGCGCCCTCGATCGCGGCGTCGACATGCGCGCGGTAGGCCCGCACCTCGTCCAGCGACGGCCGCGTCAGCAGCCCGCGCGCGGGCCGCGCGATCCGCGCCCCCTCCGCCTCGTAATAGCTGTTGAACAGGAACGGCCAGCGCGCGTCGAACACCCGATAGCCCGGCACATGATCGCGCAGCACGAAGGTTTCGAAGAGCCAGGTAACATGCGCCAAATGCCATTTGGCCGGCGACGCATCGGGCATCGACTGCGCGGTGGCATCGGCGTCGGAAAGGTCAGCGGCCAGCGCGAGCGTAAGGCCACGAACGCGGAGAAAGCGTTCCAGGAGCGGAGCAGCCTGGTCCGGCGTGTCGCGCGTCGGCGCTGTCGCGTCGGCTCGTGCGGCCATGAAACTACTCCCGGATGAAGGGGGATTAACTCGTTCGCAGCCGCAAAGGTTGCGCTTTCGATACCGATTTCAAGGGGCCGTCACCCACCGCGCGTCATTCCCGGTTGCCACAGCACATCGCGCGCGCCCGCGTCGTTGAGCACGCGACACAGCGTGAAGAGATGATCCGACAGCCGGTTGAGATACCGCAGCGCCAGCGGATTGAGCCGATGCACCCCCGCCGCCGCGACCGCGCTGCGCTCCGCCCGGCGCACCGTGGCGCGCGCGACGTGAAGATGCGCCGCCGCGGCGCTGCCGCCGGGCAGGATGAAGCTGCGCAGTGGTGCCAGCCGATCGTTCATCGCGTCGATCTCACGCTCCAGCCGGTCGATCTGGCCCTGCACGATACGCAGCGTCATGTCGGTGGGCGTGAAATCCTCGCCCGGCGTGGCGATATCGGCGCCGAGATCGAACAGCTCGTTCTGGATCCGGCCGAGCATCGCCGCGCCCTCGTCGTCGCCGGTGAGATGGAGCCGCGCCACGCCGATCGCCGAATTGGCCTCGTCCACGTCGCCGATCGCGGCGAAGCGGGGATCATGCTTGGGTGCGCGCGATCCGTCGACCAGCCCGCTCTCGCCACCGTCGCCGGTGCGCGTGTAGATTTTGTTGAGCTTGACCATCGCGCAGCCGCCCGATCCTCAGCTATGCGGATGGGCGACGAGCAGCAGCAGCACCGCCGCGATCACTGCCAGCGCCTGGAACTGGATGCGCCGCCACATCATGCGGTTCTGCTTGAGGCTCGACGGGCTCGGCCCCTCGTCAGGCGAGCGCCGCAGCTCCTCGTCGGTCGTGCGCAGGAAGGTGACGACCCCGCGGACCAGCGCGGCCAGCGCCCCGATCGCGAACAGGATCATGAGGATAAACAGCACCGTCTCCATGCCCTCACCCTAGGCCTGGGCGACGCCGAAGCCAACCGGGATCGTTCCGGCCCTGAGCGCATCCGCCAGCGCCACCGGATCGGTGCCCGACGCGCGCAGATCGGCCAGCGTCGGCGCGCCCGTCCGCTTGGCGAGGCGACGGCCTTCCGCGTCGGTGAGCAGCGGATGATGATGGTAGCGCGGGCTGGGCAAGCCAAGCAGCGCCTGAAGCAATCGATGGATGTGCGTTGCCTCGAACAGGTCCATGCCGCGCACGACGTCGGTGACGCCCTGCCAGGCATCGTCGACGGTCACCGCGAGATGGTAGGAGGCCGGCGCATCCTTGCGCGCCAGCACGACGTCGCCGAAGCGCGTTGGCTCGGCGTCGACTTCGCCCATGATGACGTCATGCCAGCTTGACGGGCCCGCCATCGCCGTGGCGCGCGCCATGTCGAGCCGCCAGGCATAGGGCTCGCTGGCGATCCGTCGCGCTCGTTCGGCGGAATCGAGGCCACGGCAGGTGCCGGGATAGACGCCGCTGCCATCAGGCCCGTGCGGCGCGGTCGCGGCGGCGGCGATGTCGGCGCGCGTGCAGAAGCAGGGATAGAGCAACCCCGCCGCACCGAGCGCGCCCAGCGCCGCGCGATAGGCGTCGGTGCGGGCCGACTGACGCAGCACCGGTCCGTCCCATGCAAGGCCGAGCCAGCCGAGATCCTCTTCGATCCCCGCAATGAACGCCTCGCGCGAACGGCCGGGATCGATATCCTCAATACGCAGCAGGAAGCGACCACCGCCCTCCCGCACCAGATCATGCGCGCGAATCGCCGAAAAAGCGTGGCCGAGATGCAACCTTCCGGTGGGGCTCGGCGCGAAACGACTGATCGACTGCAAATTCATGAAACCGGCCCTTGACCGCGAGTCGCTACTCATGTGTCATGCGCCCGTCACGCTGTTCGGGCATTGGGCTGCGTGACGAAGACGACGACGCTGCTGCCTTACCGGCAACGCGTCCTGAGTGCGACAGGGCCCTGCCGGCTTGGCCGAGCGCCGCGTGACGCGGAGGTTGATGTCGTTCCATGTACCATCCCGACCTCATCCGGCACCCCGATGGTTGCCCCACCCTGGTGCTCAATGCGGACTATACACCGCTGAGCTACTATCCACTCTCGCTATGGCCCT
>DATGEV010000292.1:0-4016 GCA_035309885.1 Sphingomonas sp. | reverse complement strand
GCGCCGCCACAGGCGCAGGCGCACAATTTTGCGATGGCCATCTTTACCGACATTGGCCCCGTTTCCGCCCCTTCCTCATCCGGTGCTGCCTGCGCCTTGCTGCGCTTTGGCGAGCCGCACCGTCCGCTCCCGTTCCTGAAGCGGCGCATGGCCGTTGAGGCCGGCCGCTTCGACCCTCTTCCTTGCTGCTCGCGGCCGAAATGGAAAGGGATGCAATCAGCGGTTCGGGCAGCGGATGTCCCGTTTTGCGCCAGCATCGCTGCCAAATCCGGATCCGGATGCTGTGTAACAGCGTTGCGACAGTGGGATTTTTCCCGGATCGGCGCCGGGCGAGGCCTGTTGGTGACGCTTGTGCGCTTACCTGCGGCTGGCTATAGGCCCGGCCGGGGACAGGAGCATCTCGCGCGAGGGCGTCCGAAAGCCTGAGCGCAGGCTCTGCAGAGGCGGAGAGTTGCATGGCGACGGCGGTTGATACCGTGGGGGGGCAGGAAGCCGAAGGCATCCTGCTGCCGGATGATTATCGTCCAAGCGCGGACGAGCCCTTCATGGGGCCTCGGCAGACGATCTATTTTCGGCGCAAGCTGTTGATCTGGAAAGACTCTATCCTTCGCGAGTCGAAGGAGACGCTGGTTCAACTCCAGACCGATTCAATGCGTGAGCCAGACATCACCGATCGTGCATCGAGCGAGACAGACTGGTCGATCGAACTGCGCACGCGCGACCGTCAACGCAAGCTGATCTCGAAGATCGATGCGGCGCTGCGGCGGCTTGACGAAGGCGAGTATGGCTATTGCGAAGTGACCGGCGAGCCGATCTCACTCGCTCGGCTCGAAGCACGTCCGATCGCGACGATGACGGTCGAGGCGCAGGAGCGTCACGAGCGCAACGAGAAGATTTCGCGCGACGATTGAGTCGCAATCATGCTTCGCCATGTGACTGGCGGTGTAAGGTTGTTAAGATTAGGGGGAGAGATTGTCGTATCGCATCGTGGGATGGGCTGAGGTGGCAACAGGTTCGGGTGGCAAGCAGGGGCCGGAGGGCGGCGCGGAGTCGCAACGGCGCGACGCACGCGACAGTCTGTTCGTGCTTGCTCGGCTCAAGCACGAAGGTGCGGCGGGAGACGGCGAGGCTGTGCGCGTGCGCAACGTCTCCTCGGGCGGCCTTATGGCGCAGGCGCCCGAGGGCTTTCACGAGGGCATGCGCGTCGAGGTGACGCTCGAGGGCATCGGCGCCGTCAGCGGCATCGTCGCCTGGGCAGAAGCGGGGCGGGTCGGCATCTCGTTCGATCACCCCGTGGACAAGGCGCTGGCGCGCAAGCCGCGCGGGGCGCCGGCTGATGAGCAGTTGTTCCGTCCGACCACGATCGATTATCGGCGTCCCGGCCTTCGGCCGCGCTGATCGCAAGGCGACTGCCCCGGTCGATCGATCGGGTGCTGTGGTGATGATGGTTTCGAAGATGGCCCGCCGCGTCCCCCTAGGCGCGGACGGACCTCGTCGGTATCAGAGCCCGATCAGGGCTTCCTTGATCTTGAGTTTCTGCTTCTTGAGACTCGCGATCGTTCCCTGGTCCGGGGCCGGGCGTCGCTCTTCGTCGACGATCCGGGCGTCCAGCCCCGCATGACGGGCAAGCAATGCGCTGGAATGCGAATTGTTCATTCGATACCTCCTCGCTGGCTTGAACAGCATCATCCAGTAAATCACCAAATCGCCACGCTGTCGCGTGAACAAAGGGCGAAAACGGTGGGGCGCACGAGGGAATGCGACGATCTGTGTAGGCTGCTGCGATGAAAGATATTCCGGGCTTGCCTGATGGGGGCGGGCGGGGCATCGCATGGACTATGCCGCTGGGATCGACGGGATCCCGAGGGGACGGGGAAGCAGGGATGGATGCCGAGGATGTCGGCCGCAGGCTGGCTCTGTTGCGTACCGAACACCGGGACCTCGACGCAGCGATCGCCGCGCTCGAGGCCTTGACCCAGCCCGATCAGCTTCAGATCGCGCGGCTGAAGAAACGCAAGCTCCGGATCAAGGACGAGATCTCGCAGCTCGGCGACTCGCTGATCCCCGACATCATCGCTTGAGGACCATTTGAGAAAGCGCGGAAGAGCGCTTTCCAGATGCGGTTGCGGCCCGCTCCCCCGCCCACCAAAAGGGCCGGCCCGGCGAACCGGACCGACCCCATTTTTACCCAATCGCGGCGTCAGGCGGCGAGGATGTTCGTGTCGCCCTCGCTCGCCTCGCCGTCGATCGCGATGCGACGCGGCTTCTTGTGCTCGGGCACCTCGCGCTTCAGCTCGATGTTGAGCAGACCGTCGGCATAGCCCGCGCCGGTCACCTTGATGGTGTCGGCCAGCTGGAAGCGGCGCTCGAACGCGCGCTTGGCGATACCGCGGTGCAGGAACTGGCGCTCGGACTCATCGGCGCGCGGCTCGGCCTTGCCGATCACGACCAGCACATTGTCCTGCACGATGAGCTCGAGCTCGTCGCGCGAGAAGCCGGCGACCGCCATCGAGATGCGGTACGCGTCCTCGGCGAGCTTCTCGATATTGTAGGGGGGGTAGGTGTCGCCGTCGCCGCGCGTGGCGAAATCGACGAGACGGTTGAGATTCTCGAAGCCGATGGACGAGCGCAGCAGCGGCGCGAAATCCAGGGTACGCATGGGTTCAGACCCTCCTTGGGCGAATGAACAATGGAAGCCCGCGGTCCATCCGCCGGGCCTGTCTTGGCGCCCCAAATGGCGACGCCTCGACGGGGTAGAGATGGGGCGCATTGGGGGTGTTTCAAGGCAGGTGTTCAGGGCTGGGACGGTTCGGCTGGCACCTGCTGTCACGGGGCGTTTTGCGGGGCCCAGCGGCGTGGCAGACCGGGCCCATGATCATCGGCATCCATGACAGGCTCAGCCGTCGGCTGGTCGACGCGCTCTACATCGACGCCATGCTGCTCGCCGACGAGGCGCGCTGCTATTTCGACGCCGGGGGGCGCGAGGATCGCGACAAGCTGCCGCCGCTGCTGCGGGTCGGCTTCTCTTGCGAATCGCTCCGGGTGACGGCGCGGCTGATGCACATCATCGCCTGGCTGCTGGTCCGTCGCGGGGTCGCCGCCGGCGAGATCAGCGAGCAGCAGGCGGCATCCCCCGAGCGGCGGCTGGGCCGCGCGCAATCGGGTGATTCCACCATCATCGCGGGGCTGCCCCAGTCGGCGCGCGAGATCATTGCCGCGACCGACGAGCTCTATGAGCGGGTCCACCGGCTCGATGGCGAGCTGGACCGGGTGCTTCCTCCACCGAGCCCGGCGCGCGGCTTGATCCGGCGACTCGAACTGGTGTTCTGATCGGGCGGCGGAATGAGAGGGCACGCGACGTCGGGAGACGCGCCGAAGTTGACAAAGTTGACACCGCGGAAGGGTGAAAATCACCATGCTCTGAACGGTTGATCGAATCTGAAAAAGAGCAGCGATGGCTCGCCGTCGATCAACGCTGACAGAGGAGATCCACATTGGAAGAGGTAGCTGGTTTCGCCACCGATTCCAGCCGTTCGCCCTGAGCTTGTCGAAAGGCTGTTCTTCTTTTCGAAGGGAAAGGACAGGGCTTCGACAGGTTCAGCCCGAACGGTGGATGGGTTGGGCGTCTGTTTTTACCCTTAGGGCCGTCCCACCCAAGTATGAGCGGGACGGCCTTCCGGTGTCAGCGGACCTTCGCGGCCAGCTCCGCCTGCGCCGCGCGATATTGCTCCGCCAGCCGCGCGATGCGGTCGCCCGCGGGCTCGACCGCGTGGACCGCGCCGATGCCCTGGCCCGATCCCCAGATGTCCTTCCAGGCCTTGGCCGCGCCGCCGCCGAAATCCATCTTGCTGGGGTCGCTCGACGGCAGGTTGTCCGCGTCGAGCCCGGACGCGGTGATCGATGCGCGCAGATAATTGCCGTGCACGCCGGTGAAGAGATCGCTGTACACGATGTCCGACGCACGGCCCTCGACGATGCCCTGCTTGTAGCTGGGCGCCGCGTTTGCCTCGGTGGTC
>DATGEV010000291.1:0-3373 GCA_035309885.1 Sphingomonas sp. | reverse complement strand
CGGCACCGAAGCCGAAAGAGGCACCGGAAGGATTGGCGATCACCACCAGTCCGGCGAATGCCAGCGCGATGCCGATCCAACTCATCAACTGTGGCGCGCGCTTGAGCGCGAGCCACTGGATCAGCGGCACCAGCGGTACATAAAGCGCTGTGAGAAAGGCCGACATGCTGGACGAGACCGAGCGCAGCCCCCCGGTTTGGAGGAGATAGCCTGCGGCCATCGGGATGCCGATCGCGATCGCCGCGATCCAGTCCTGCCGGGTCGCGCCCCACAGCTTGCCCCGCAGGATCAGCGCCGTGGCGAGCGTGGCCGCTCCGAAGCGGAGTCCCACGAAAAAGAAGGGGCCCGAGCCCGCTTCGAGCGCGATCCGCGTGACCAGAAAGGTACCACCCCAGACAAACGCCACTGCCCAGAGCGCGAGGTCAGGCCATCGCGATCGCATGTCAGGCGCTGTGGAAGGCGCCCGTCGCCTCGTCGAGCAGCTTGAGTTCGCCCTCACGGATGCCGAACCAGGCGCCGCGCAATGTCAGCCGGCCGGCCGCCTCTGCCTCCGCCACGAAGGGGAAGGAGCGCAGGTTGGCAAGACTGACCTTCACCGCCTCACGCTCCAGCATACGATGGGCTTCGTCGCTATGGCCGTGCTCGGCCACGACCGCATCTCGCGCCGGATCGAGCATGTCGACCCAGTGGGCAATGAAGCCGCCTGACCCGGGTTCGGCACCGGTGAACGCCTGGCTCATCGACGCCTTGCAGCCACCACAGAATTCATGGCCCAGCACGATGACCTCCGACACCGGGATCTGCGTGACGGCGAATTCGAGCGCCGCAGAGACACCGTGGCGGCTGCTGTCCTTTTCGAAGGGTGGCACGAGATTCGCGACGTTGCGGACCACGAAGATCTGGCCAGGAGATACGTCGAAGATCTGGGCGGGATCGACACGGCTGTCAGAGCAGGCGATCACCAGCGTGGAAGGGCTCTGCCCCTCCGCCAGTTCGGACCAGCGTGCCCGCTGCGTGGCCCAACCCTGGGCGCGAAAACGGTGGTAACCGTCGAGCAGGATATCGAAACCGGACATGGGGGTTGCCTACGGGTGTCCGGCAGGGCTGGCAAGTCAGGCGATCAATCGCTATCTCGCCCGCCATGACCGATGCCGCTGCCGAAAGCCGTCCGCCCCGCGTCCGCAAGCCCGACTGGATCCGGGTGAAAGCCCCGACTTCGGTGGGCTTCGCCGAAACCAAGGCGCTGATGCGACGCCTGAACCTCGCCACCGTGTGCGAGGAGGCGGCGTGTCCCAATATCGGTGAGTGCTGGACCAAGAAGCACGCGACCGTGATGATTCTCGGCGACACGTGCACACGCGCCTGCGCCTTCTGCAACGTGAAGACCGGCATGCCCCGCGCGGTTGATCCGTTCGAGCCGCAGCACACGGCCGATGCCGCCGCCGAACTCGGGCTGGAGCATATTGTCATTACATCGGTGGACCGCGACGATCTGCCGGACGGTGGCGCTTCGCAGTTCGTGAAGGTGATCGAAGCGCTCCGGCGGACCACGCCCAGCACAACGATCGAGATCCTGACCCCCGATTTCCGCAACAAGGCTGAGGCCGCGGTGGAGGCGATCGTCGCGGCGCGGCCCGACGTCTACAACCACAATCTCGAAACCGTGCCGAGGCTCTATCCCACCATCCGCCCCGGCGCGCGCTATTATGCGTCGCTGCGCTTGCTGGAGAGCGTGAAGAAACACGATCCCTCGATCTTCACTAAGTCCGGGCTGATGACTGGCCTCGGCGAACAGCGGCTGGAAATCCATCAGGTGATGGATGACATGCGCTCCGCCGATGTCGATTTCCTGACGATGGGCCAGTATCTCCAGCCGACGCCGCGCCATGCCAAGGTGGAGGAGTTCACCACGCCACAGGCGTTTTCGGCCTATGCCGCGATCGCTCGCGCGAAGGGCTTCCTGCTCGTCGCGGCTTCGCCGCTGACGCGCTCGAGCTATCACGCCGGCGATGACTTCGCGAAGCTGCGCGCTGCTCGCGAGGCGAAGCTGGCCCGCGCCTGATGCCTCGCCACTCGGAAATCCGTCAGCTGCCCTATTCGCCGGAGCAGATGTTCGACCTGGTGGCAGATGTCGCACGTTATGGCGAATTCCTGCCCTGGATCGCCGCTGTTCGTGTGCGGGAAAACAGCGCGACGGAAATGGTCGCGGATCTCGTGGTGGGCTTCAAGGGCATTTCCGAGCGATTCACCTCGAAGGTGACCAAGGAGCGCCCGCTCAGCATCCACGTCGACTATGTCGAAGGGCCGCTGCGCCACCTCACCAATGATTGGACCTTTCGGCCGGATGGGCAGGGCGGCACGCTGGTCGATTTCACGGTCGACTTCGCGTTCAAGTCGCGGTTGTTCGAAATGCTGGCAGGGCAGGTCTTCGACCGCGCGCTCCGCAGGATGATCGGCGCGTTCGAGACGCGCGCCACCGAGCTTTATGCGGAGGGCGACGCCAAGGTCTCGTCCTTGTCCGGGAAGGGCCCCGGCAGCAGCAGTTCGAGCGCACAGAGCGCCGCCTGAAACCGGACTCCGGCACGACCGATATCACCGAACTCGCGCCAGTCTGCGACAACGTCATCCGGATCGCCCGATCGGCTGGCCCGCGCGAACACGACGGTGCCGACCGGCTTCTTCTCCGACCCACCACCGGGACCAGCGATTCCAGTGATCGCCACGCCGATATCGGCCGAGCTCTTCTGGAGCGCCCCCTGCGCCATCGCCCAGGCTGTCGCCACCGACACGGCGCCGAATGTCTCCAGCACATCGGAGGGGACGTTCAGCATCCCCATCTTGGCTTCGTTGGCATAGGTGACGAAGCCCGCCTCGAACACGTCCGAGCTGCCCGCGATCTCGGTGAGCGCTGCGGAGACAAGGCCGCCAGTGCAGCTCTCCGCGACCGCGACACGCAGCCCAGCGGTCCGGTTCTCTTCGATCACGCGGCGGGCAGCCTCAATCAGTTGGGGAGGAAGGTTGGTGTCGGTCATCGGCTCGGCACTTCCTCTTTCGGGGGGCAGACCGCAAGGCCCTTCGTTTGATCGGGTCCGGCCAGCTCCAATGCGAGCAGGATCGCCTCTGCCATCGCGTCCGCGCGCAACGGAGCCGCGAGCGCGACCATCCCGTCCGCCATTGCGCAGTCCCGCGCTGGGACATGATGCGCGATCTGATCGCCGATGAACTGCCGCGCGAGATTGGTCACAGTGTCGTCGGAAGCGAAGCTGGACAAATCCTGCCCGGTGGCTGCCTCGATCGCATGGCGCGCGCGGGAAGGATCGACCGGCGCTTCATGACGGTAACGATCCGCCAGCGCCTTTCCTTCGTTCGGCAG
>DATGEV010000290.1:0-3684 GCA_035309885.1 Sphingomonas sp. | reverse complement strand
CTCGCGCCCCGGATCAGCCGCCGAAACCACCACCGCCATATCCGCCGCCTCCTCCGAAGCCGCCGCCATGCCCGCCGTGATGGCCACCGCCGCCGCCACCGCTATGGCCGCCGCCCTCGCTGCGCCCACCATAGCCACCCTGCCGCCCGGCATGGGTATCGAGCTTGGGGAGCTCGTCGCGGGTCAGCACGCCGTCGCCATTCGCATCCAGCATCCGGAAGCGCTTGGTCGCGGCGTTCGAGAACTCCTGCTTCGAGATGCCGCGATCGAAATTGGCGTCGGCCGACACCACCGGCTCGGGCATGTCGAGGAAGCCATAGCGCCCCGCCCCCAGCCGCGTCGGATAGGGCGGCGGCGTGATCGTGCCGTCGTCGTTGGTCTTGGCCAGCGACATGTTGCCATAGGTGCTGAGCACGCGGATCTCGGGTGCCACGTCGCTCTCATAATGGGTGATCTCGTCGGGCCCGATCTCGCCGTCATGATCGGTGTCGAGCGTCGCGAAGAAGCGCAGCGCGTCGGCCTCGAATTCCTGCGGGGTGATGCGGTTGTCGTGGTTGGCGTCAGCCTTGCGGAACCATTCCTCCGCGCCCGAGACGCCCTCCGCACCGTGGAAGGGCTCGCCCATCGGACTGATGAAGATGTGCCCACCGGCAAGCGGCGTGACCGCCGGCTCCGCGGGTGCCACCGCGACGGGTGGCGTCGGGGCGGCGGCGGGAGCAACCGGGGTCGGCGGCGCCGCAACGGCCGCGCTCCCGGCCAGCAGCCAAGCACCGAGCGACAATACCCCGTTCCGCATCATCCGATTCCCTTGATCTTTATTATCCCGCGATAGCGTCCCCGCAACCTGTGTCAAAGCGGCAGCAGCACGCGCGCGCACAGACCGCCCTCGGGACGGTTGACCAACGTGACGTCGCCGCCATGCGCGCGCGCCACCGCCCGTGCGCTGGCGAGGCCGAGCCCGCTGCCGCCGGTGTCGCGATTGCGCGAGAGTTCAGCACGGAAGAAGGGTTCGAACACGCGCTCCAGCAGCACCTCCGGCAGGCCGGGGCCATTGTCCGCCACCTCGATCAGCGCATGGCCGTCAGGGCGCGCGATCCGCACCCGCGCCTGACCGGCGTAGGCGAGCGCATTGCCGATCAGATTGGCGAGCAGCGCCTTGATGCCGGCGACATCGGCTTCGATGACGATATCCTCGCCGGGCTCCACGACGACATCGGCGCCGCGATCCGCCATCCCCTCCGCGACGCTCTCCACCAGCGCGCGCAGGCTCATCCGCTGGCGCCGCGGCGGCTGGCCGGTGTCGCGGACGAAGGCGAGCGCCGAGGCGATCATCTCCTTCATCTCGGCGATGTCCGCCTCCATCGCGGAGCGTTCGGCCGGCGGCGCCTTCTCGACACGCAGCGCGAGACGCATCAACGGCGTGCGCAGGTCATGCGCCATCGCCGCCGCCATCGTCACGCGATCCTCGACATAGCGGGCGATGCGCGCCTGCATGCGGTTGAAGGCGCCCGCCGCCAGCGCCACCTCGGGCGGGCCGTCGAGTGGCAGCGGCGGCGCGCGCGGATCGCGGCCGAGCCGCTCGGCGGCTTCGGCGAACAGCCCGATCGGCCTGGCGAGACGCCGCGACACCAGCCAGGCGAACGGCATCGCCGCCACCAGCGACCCCAGCAGCCACAACAGGGTGCGCAGATGCCATGGCTCCATGCCGTGCCGTGCCGGCCGCACGATCCGCCATTTGCCATCGGTCATGCGGTAGGCAACGACAAAGCGACCGAACAGAATCTCGCCAGGCTCGCCGTGCAGGCGCGGGCCCCGACGCGACATTGGCGGTCCGAGGAACAGCGGCGGTCGTTCGAAATCGACATGCACGTCGTCGATCGACGCGCCGAGGCGATCCGCCAGCCGCTGCCGCACGCGCTCGACGTGCGGATCGCCGGGATCGGGCGGCGGCGCCCAAGCGATCGAGACGCGATAGGCATCGCCGCCCGGCACGTCGCCATGCATGACCTGCGTCACCTCGGCGATCGAATAGAGACGCGGAGTGGGCGGCGGCACCGCCAGCAGCATCGCGAAATCAAGCGCCTGCGCGCCGAGCACGGCGAGCAACAGCACCGCGAAGATGCGCAGGAACAGCGGCAGCCGGTGATCCGGTGCGATCTCCGTCACGCCGGCGTGACCTTGGGCACAAACAGATAGCCTTCGTTGCGGACGGTACGAATCAGGTCGCTCTCGCCCGCGCGCAGCTTGCGGCGCAGCCGGCTGACCTGCACGTCGATCGCGCGATCGAACGCATCCGAATCGGGCCCGCGCGCGGCGTGCAGCAGCTCCTCGCGCGTCAGCACGCGGCGCGGCCGCTCGACGAACACGCGCAGCACCGCGAACTCGCCGTCGGAGAGGTGGACGAGCACGCCTTCGGGATCGAACAGCTCGTGGCTGTCGAGATCCATCCGCCAGCCGAGGAAGGTGAAGCCACGCCGCGCCTCGGGCTCGGCTCCCTGCCGACGGCGTAGCAGTGCGCGGACATGGGCGAGAATCTCGCGCGGAGAACAGGGCTTGGCGAGATAATGGTCGGCGCCGAGCTCGAGCCCGACGATGCGATCCTGCTCGTCGCCCAACGCCGAGAGCAGGATCACCGGCGGCCCCCCCGCCTGCACCAGCCGGCGGCAGGCGGAAAGCCCGTCCTCGCCCGGCATCATCACGTCGAGGATGACGAGATCAACCCCGCCACGCGCCAGCACGCGCTCCATCTCGGCGACACCGGATGCGGTCGTCACCCGATAGCCATAGGCTCCCAGCCGCTCGGCCAGCAGCAGCCGGATACCGACATCGTCGTCGACCACCAGCAGATGGGCAATGGACTCGGGCGTCCGGTCGGGGGAAGGTGCAGTCATGCTCATGCTCCGGCGATGCCGCGTCTATATGTACGGTGGATTTCGGGGGTGCGACGCGCGGACATTTGGCCGACACAATCCGGGGTGAGCTGGCTGCGTCAACTTTTCCGGGAGGGCGCCATGCGCAAGATGATCCTGTTCACACTCACGGCCTGCGCCACCACCATGGCGATCGCCGCCGATCCTGCTCCGCGGGCGGCACCGCACGAACACGAGGCGCGGCCCGACTTCGCGCAGATGCGTGCGCGTCACGCCGACGATGTCGCGCTGCTGATCGGCCTCCGGCCCGACCAGCGCCCCGCGCTCGACGCCTTCCTGGCGACGATCATGCCGCATGGCGAGCGCGAGGGCGGCGAAGGCCACCCCGCGATGGGCGACATGCCCGCGCCGCCCGCCGCCGAGGAAGGCACGCTGGCGCGGCTCGACAGGATGTCGGCGCACGTCGATCGCGCCAATGTCGAAGCCAAGCAGCGCATCGAGGCGACACGCAAATTCTATGCGAGCCTCACCCCCGACCAGCAGCGCCGCTTCGACGCGCTGGAGCGATTGCACCACGGCGCGATGCACGAACGCATGGGCATGAGAGGACATGGTCGCCCCGAGGGCGATCGCGGGCCAGACCGGAAGCCGCCCGCCGACTGAGCCGGCGCGAGGGGCGTCGTCAGCCGTCCGGTCTGAGACGGTAGCCGACGCCCAGCTCATTGACGATCAGCGCCGGGCGCGCGGCGTCCGCCTCCAGCTTCTGGCGCAGGTTCCGCACGACGATGCGCAGATATTCCACCCGATCGGCCTG
>DATGEV010000289.1:0-7600 GCA_035309885.1 Sphingomonas sp. | reverse complement strand
GCAGACAAGCAGGCGCATCTGCGCGAGGCGCTCGGCTGGGACGAGGCGCACTTCGCCGCCTATGCCGACCGCATGCCGGAAAGCTACTGGGTGGCCGAGGCGCCGGACATCCTGCTCGCCAATGCGCGCGCCATCGCCGCGGCGGACGACAGCGGGCGACTGTTCTCGATCGCCGCCAGCCCGGATGCCGAGCGTGAGGCGACGCTCGTCACCGTCTATGCGGCGGACCATCCCGGCCTGTTCTATCGCATCGCCGGCGCGATCCACGTGGCGGGCGGCAACATCATCGATGCGCGCATCCACACCACCCGCGACGGCATGGCGGTGGACAATTTCCTCGTCCAGGATCCGTTCGGCCGCCCGTTCGACGATCCGGAGCGGCTGGTGCGGCTGCGGCTCGCGGTCGAGGATGCGCTCGCCAACCGCACCCGGCTAGCCGACCGGCTCGCTGCCAAGCCGCTGCCCCGTATCCGCGCCGACGCCTTCGACATCGAGCCGGTGGTGCTGATCGATAGCAAGGCGTCCAACCGCTATACGGTGATCGAGGTCAATGCCCGCGACCGGCCCGCGCTGCTCCACGCCCTGGCGCATGCGCTGTTCCAGTCGAAGGTGACGATCCATTCGGCGCACATCGCCACCTATGGCGAGCGCGCGGTCGACACCTTCTACCTGACCGACCTGACCGGCGATAAGTTGTCGGGATCGCAGCGGCTGAAGGCACTCGAGCGGCGGCTGCTCGCCGCGGCGGCCGGCGAAGCACTGGAGGAAGCGGCCTGATCGCGACGCCGCCAGAAGAGGAGAGCAACGGAATGGGTGTGACGGGCATCGGCGGACTCTTCTTCCGCACGCGCGATCCGGGTGCGCTGGCGGAATGGTACGCGCGCCATCTCGGCATCGACGCGGACGAGCAGGGTATTTGGAGCCAGCAGGCCGGCCCCACCGTCTTCGCCCCCTTCCCCGCCGACAGCAACTATTTCGCCGCCGATCGGCAATGGATGCTCAACCTGCGCGTCGAGAGGCTCGACGAACTCGCCGCCCGGCTCCTCGCGGCCGGCATCGCCGTCGAGCGGCGCGCCGAATGGGACATGCCCGGCGTCGGCCGCTTTGCGCGGATCCACGATCCCGAGGGCAACCCGATCGAATTGTGGGAGCCCGATGCCGCGTGAAACCCGCGCGTCTCTGGCACGCCCTGCTTGCCGCGCTGGCGATCGCCGGCCTCACGATCGAGCTCTGTGTCACGATCGCCCGCGATCCCGCGGCGTGGCCGCATCGGCTGCTGATCTATTTCAGCTTCTTCACGATCCTCACCAACATGCTGGTGGCGGCCGCCAGCCTCGGCAGCGCGCGGAAACGCGGCCGGCTGCACCGCTGGGCACACCGTCCGGCGCCGCGTGCGGCGATCTCGGTCTATATCGCGGTGGTCGCGGTGATCTACCAGCTGCTGCTGGCGAGGCTCATCCATCTCTCGCCGATCGGCTGGTGGGGCAATCTGCTGGTCCACCAGATCGTGCCGGCGATGTGGCTGACGGGCTGGGTGCTGTTTGGCCGACATGGCGGGATCGCGCGCACTGCGCCGCTGCACTGGCTGGCCTATCCGGCCGTCTATGCCATTTGGACCCTCTCCCACGGCGCTGCGTCGGGCTGGTATCCCTATCCGTTCATGAACGTGGCGACACGGGGTGGCGCGGCCGTCGCGATCAACATGCTGTCGATGTCGCTGTTCTTCGCGGTGCTGGGCTATGCCTTCCGCTGGATCGACGCGGTGCTCGGTCGGCGGTTAACCCGCATCGCCCCAAAGGCGTAGCAAGTTGGCCTGTACTCGCTGCAGCCGCCCATAGTTTTCCGGCCGCATCCCCAGCCCCTCGAGCGCCGCCACCTCGTTGAGCTCATAGAGCCACTCGCGCTGCTGCGGATCGGCGACGCGGCTTTCGATGAAGGTGAGCCCGACCAGCCGCTCGCCGCGCGTCACCGGCGTCACTTCGTGCATGGTGTTGGACGGATAGACGATCGCCGAGCCCGCCGGATAGCGGATCGAAACCTCGGTGTCGCCGAGCACGATGCGGAGCGCGCCGCCATCATAGCTGTCGAGTTCGCTGAGGAAGATCGTGCAGCTCAGATCCGAGCGCAGCGGGCGCTGGCCGATCGGCATGAAGGCCGCGTCGGCATGGAGGCCGTAGGACATGTCCTTGCGGTAGGTGGTGATGAGCGGCGGCGCCACCACCTTCGGGAAGGCGAAGTTGCGGAAGTCCTCGTGGGCAAGGAGCGCCTCCGCCATGATCTTGGCGGAGGCGGCGCGGCCCTGCTGGTCACCCAGAATGGCGTTCTTCTTGGCGGTGTTGTGCGGGTTGCTCACCCGCCCATCGAGATAGGGGCCCGCCGCCGCGATGCGGCGCAACTCGGCGAGCGCCACCGGCGACAGGACCCCATCTATCCGCTTGAACATGTGGTTACTTCGGCGCCAGCACCATCAGCATCTGACGGCCTTCCATGCGCGGGAACTGCTCGACCTTGGCGACCTCCGCCGTGTCGGCCTGGACGCGCTGGAGCACCTGCATGCCGAGCTGGCCATGTGCGAGCTCGCGACCGCGGAAGCGCAGGGTGCATTTCACCTTGTCGCCTTCCTCGATGAATTCGAAGATCTTCTTCATCTTGGTCTGATAATCATGATCATCGATGTTCGGACGCATCTTGATCTCTTTGATCTCCTGCGTCTTCTGGCTCTTGCGGGCGAGGTTGGCCTTCTTCTGCGCCTCGTACTTGTGCTTGCCTACATCAAGGAACTTGCACACGGGCGGATCGGCGTTGGGCGAAACCTCGACCAGATTGAGCCCCAGCTCGTGCGCCTGCTCCATCGCCTCGCGCGTGTACATCACGCCCAGATTCTCACCTGCCTCGTCGATCACGCGCACCTTGGGCACGTTGATGAACTCGTCGAATCGGGGGCCGTTGAGAGGCATGGGGGGCGCGCCCAGCGGGCGGCGCATCATCGGCGGTCGTATAACGGCTTCTCCTGTTTGTAGCCTGAATGGGGGCGATATAGTGATTCGCGGGCCAGAACGGAAGACGGACTCAACGCCGCCCGACGAGGATCACCACGCATCCCGACAGGCATAGTAGCACACCTGCCACATCCGCGCGCGCTATCGGTACCCGTTCGACCAGCAGCATCCACGCCACGGCGCACAGCACGTAGATGCCGCCATAGGCCGCGAAGGCCCGCCCCGCCGCCGCCGGCTCGGACAGGGTGAGCACCCAGCCGAACAGACAGAGTGAGGCGACGCCCGGCACCAGCCACCAGATGCTCGCCCCCGATCGCATCCACGACCAGAAGGCGAAGCAACCGCCAATCTCGGCGAGCGCGGCGACGAGATAGACCGCCAGCGTCGGCGCGACGCCGATCACCGCGCGAGATCAGGCGCCAAGGCCTCACGCTTCAGCCGCTCGACGAGCGTGTCGAGGGCGATCACCTCCTGGCGTGCATCGGCGCCCAGCGGGCGCAGCGCCACGGTGCGCTCCTCCGCCTCGCGCTTGCCGAGCACGAGCAGGTAGGGGACTTTCGCGAGGCTGTGCTCGCGCACCTTGTAGTTGATCTTCTCGTTGCGCAGATCGGTTTCAACGCGCAGCCCGGCGGCCTCGAGCGCGGCCTTGACCTCCAGCGCATAGTCGTCGGCGTCGGACACGATCGTCGCCACCACTGCTTGCACCGGCGCCAGCCAGAGCGGGAATTTGCCGGCATGATGCTCGATCAGGATGCCGATGAAGCGCTCGAACGTACCGAGGATGGCGCGGTGGAGCATCACCGGACGATGGCGCGCGCCATCCTCGCCGATATAGGAGGCGTCCAGGCGATCGGGCAGCACGGTATCGGCCTGGATGGTGCCGACCTGCCACGTCCGGCCGATCGCATCGGTCAGGTGGAATTCGAGCTTAGGCGCGTAGAAGGCGCCCTCGCCGGGCAGCTCTTCCCAGCCGAACGCTTCGGTCGCGCGGCCCGAGGCGGCCACCGCGTCACGCAGCGTCTGCTCGGCCTTGTCCCACATCTCTTCCGAGCCGAAACGCTTGTCGGGGCGCAGCGCCAGCTTGATCGCGTAGCTGTCGAAGCCGAGATCCTTGTAAACGCTGTCGAGCAGATCGCAGAACTGGCTGATCTCCTCGACCAGCTGATCCTCGCGCACGAAGATGTGCGCGTCGTCCTGCGTGAACTGGCGCACGCGCATGATGCCGTGCAGCGCGCCGTGCGGCTCGTTGCGGTGGCAGCAGCCGAACTCGGCCATGCGGATCGGCAGGTCGCGGTACGACTTGATCCCCTGACGGAAGATCAGCACGTGCGCCGGGCAGTTCATCGGCTTCAACGCCATCAGATCACCCTCGCCAGAGAGGACGGGGCCCTCTTCCTCGGTGTTGGGTATCTCGTCGGGGACGACGAACATATTCTCGCGATACTTGCCCCAGTGGCCGGACTGCTCCCACTGGCGCGCGTCCATCAGCTGCGGCGTCTTGACCTCGACATAGCCGGCCACGTCCAGCCGGCGGCGCATATAAGCCTCCAGCTGGCGCCACAGCATATAACCCTTGGGGTGCCAGAAGACGCTGCCCTGCGCCTCGGACTGGAGGTGGAACAGGTCCATCTCCTGGCCGATCTTGCGATGGTCGCGCTTGGCGGCTTCCTCGAGGCGCGTCAGATGCTGGTCGAGTTGCTTCTTGTTGAGCCAGCCCGTGCCATAGATGCGCGACAGCATCGCGTTCTTCTGATCGCCGCGCCAATAGGCGCCCGACACGCGCGTCAGCTTGAACGCATCCGCCGCGAGCTTGCCGGTCGAGGCGAGATGCGGGCCGCGGCACATGTCGAGCCAGTCGTTGCCCGAGCGATAGACCGTCAGTTCCTCGTCCTCAGGAAGCTCGGCGGCCCATTCGGCCTTGAAGCTCTCGCCCTGCTCCTGCCAGCGCGCGATCAGCTCGGCGCGCGACCAAACCTCGCGCTTGAGCGGCTTGTCGGCGGCGATGATCTTACGCATCTCCACCTCGATCGCCGGCAGATCCTCCTCGGTGAAGGGGCGATTCTGGGGCGCGAAATCATAATAGAAGCCGTCGTCCGTGGCCGGGCCGAAGGTGATCTGCGTGCCCGGGAAGAGCGACTGCACCGCCTCCGCCAGCACATGCGCATAATCGTGGCGAGCGAGCTCGAGCGCGTCCGCCTCATCCTTCGCCGTCACCAGCGCGAGCTTTACGTCGCTTTCCAGCGGGCGACCGATGTCGCGCAGCTCGCCGTCGACCTTGGCCGCGATCGCCGCCTTGGCGAGGCCCGGCCCGATCGCCGCCGCGATGTCCGCCGGGGTAGTCCCCGGAGCCACCTCACGGACGGAACCGTCGGGCAGCGTGATCTTGAGCATCGCGGACATGGGAAAGACTCTCAAAGGTAGGATTTATACCTTTCGCGCTTACCCGCCCGCAGGCGATGGAGGCAAGTCCGTGGGGCTGGCTCAAGCTACGGCAATCACCACCGCGCCGAGGAAGTGGCCGGCAGCGTCGAAATCATAGGCGACCACGATGCTGCCCGCAGGCGCGCAGGCGTGGCAGACGGCCGTCGGTGTGGTGATCAGAATCCGGAGATTCCCGCTCGGTCCCTTGCCGATCGACAGCGCGCCCGGCGGCACGGGGGAGGCATCGGGATATTGGGCGATCTTGGCGCGATAATCCGCCCGCTCCTTGTCCACGGCGCTGAGCTCATAGGCGTCGACGGCGATCGGATCCCCCGCCGCCGGCACCAGCACGGTGCCTTCGTTGGTGTTGGCGCGGAACGGATAGGTGACGGTAGCGATACCAACCGGCCCCGCCTGCTTCCAGGCCGAGACATAGCCCGGGTCGTTGGCGGCGATCAGCTTCTGGGTGAAGGTGATCGACGCGGCCGAGGCGTTGCCCTTTCGCATCTGATCGACGAGGCAGTCCCCTACCCCCCGGGCATCGCTGCCCCCCCGGCAGGTATCGAGCCCAGCCCCCGACCAGACCGCGTCGGGGCCGAGCGCCGCGCTCAGCTTCTCGGGCGCGCGGCCGAGCGGGGGCGCATAGGTGAAACCGACCAGCGGCTCGCTCTCCAGCAGCCGCCCGGCGCGCGTGACCACCAGCGCGGCAGGCTCACCTGCCTTCGGCTTCTGGATGAAATAGACATAGTCGGCGTTGGCGAAGCGGAAGCCGCCCCGCGTGCCCACGATCTCCGAACCGCCGAGCAGGCGAAGCGTCGGCTTGTTGCTCTGCTGCACGCCGTCGGGGCGGGTTGCCGGGCCGCGGCGGCTGAAGGCGAAGCTCTGATAGACCAGCCCCTGCGCCGTCTCCGTCACCACTACACTGCGCCGCGAATCCAGACCGATGAAGCGGGTGTGCGCCAGCCAACGACAGGAGAGCAGCTTGTCGTCGAGCCGCACATCGACGATCGGCGGGATGGTCGCGCCGCTGTCCTCGATCATTTCGGGATTGACGCCATGCACATCGCCGACCGCCTTGCCGGCGCGCGACAACGGCCAGTGGATCTGGCCAGCACCGGGATCGGCGTGGCCGACCTGATAGGTCTGCGTGTCGAAACGCCCGGAGCGCCGATCGAGCAGCGTGACGACCGCTGCTCCCTTGTCGTCGGGTTTGCCGGCGAACAGCGCGTAGGGACCGCTCACCGCGTCGCAAAGGAACCAGCCGTCGCGCGCCGGTGCCGCGTTGATCCGGGTGGTGCCGTCGTCGGGGGAAGAGGCGAGGACGGGCGCGACCAGCAGGCCGGTCAGGAGCAATGTGAAAAAACGAACAGGGCGTGTCATCGGCACTCCTTCGGCGGATCGGCACCCCAAAGCGTTAGACGGGCGCAACGGTTCCCCGCCAATCAAGCACCGCTTGACCGGAGGCCGGCACTCCCCTCTTGTGCGGCATCCTAGCACAATGCGGAGTTTTCGTGGCGAAACGCCTCACCCTCTGGATCCTGATCGGCATGGTGCTCGGCGTGGTGGCCGGGCTGGCGATGCATTCGACGATCCCCGATCCCACGCTCGGCCAGGTGGCGGGCTATTTCACCATCCTCACCGATCTGTTCCTGCGGCTGATCAAGATGATCATCGCGCCGCTGGTCTTTTCCACTCTGGTGGTGGGGATCGCGCATATGGGCGACACCTCGGCGCTCGGACGGATCGGCGCGCGAACGCTCGGCTGGTTCCTCGGCGCGAGCCTGGTGTCGCTGACGCTGGGGCTGATCCTGGTCAACCTGCTCCAGCCCGGCGCGCATAGTGGGCTCAGTCTACCGCCGGTCAGCGAGACGATGGCGCTCGACCAGCATGCGCTCAACCTGCACGATTTCTTAGTGCACATCGTTCCCGCCTCGATCGTCGAGGCAATGGCGAACAACGACATCCTGCCGATCGTCGTCTTCTCGGTGTTCATGGGTGTGGCGCTGGTCGCGGTCGGCGAGAAGGGTGCGCCATTGGTCGCCGGTATCGAGGCGCTGGTCGCAGTGATGCTGAAGATCACCGACTATGTGATGCGCGCCGCGCCGATCGCGGTGTTCGCCGCGATCGCGCACGCGGTCGCGATCAACGGCGCGGACATCCTCCTCACCTTCGGGCGGTTC
>DATGEV010000288.1:0-8483 GCA_035309885.1 Sphingomonas sp. | reverse complement strand
CGACGCCTGGAACAAGCTCATCGACCAGCCGTGGCGCATCATGACAATCGGCCGTCGGAAATGGGCGCGTCAGTCGTGATCAATGCAGGTTGGTATTAGAGCGAAATCCGCTCCGATCGCATCGGATCGGCTACTCTAGGTCGTTGGTTAGACGCGATTTCCGAGTCAGCGGATGATTCCATCCGCTTCAAAATCGCTCGAGATGAGGCGCGTTGCCGCGGTCCATCCAACGCCCCAAATCGGCGACCACATCCGACACATTAATCGGATCTATCGATCTTTGGGATCGCAATAAGCGACTTCTCCGATTTATGCGATGCACTATATGGGCGATGCAACCAGCGTACAGGAGACAGCATGTCGCTCATCGGCACGACCATCAAGCCGTTCGAAACCCAGGCTTACAAGGAAGGCAAGTTCGTCACCGTCACGGACGCCGATACCAAGGGCAAGTGGGCGGTTTTCTTCTTCTATCCGGCCGATTTCACCTTCGTCTGCCCGACGGAGCTCGAGGATATTGCCGATCATTACGAGACCTTCCAGAAGCTCGGCGTCGAGATTTACTCGGTGTCGACCGACACGCACTTCAGTCACAAGGCGTGGCACGACAGCTCACCCGCGATTGGCAAGATCAACTACTACATGCTGGGTGACCAGAACCACGTCATCAGCAACAACTTCGATATCTTGCGCGCTGGCCAGGGCCTGGCCGATCGCGGTACGTTCGTAGTTGACCCGGACGGCGTGATCCAGATCATGGAGATCACCAGCGAAGGCGTCGGCCGCAACGCGATCGAGCTGCTGCGCAAGATCAAGGCCGCTCAGTACATCGCCGCCCATCCGGGCGAAGTGTGCCCGGCCAAGTGGGAAGAAGGCGAGACCACTCTCGCCCCGTCGCTCGATCTCGTCGGCAAGATCTGATCGACCGTGGAGCCGGCCTCGGCCGGCTCCACTCCCCCCTGTTCGTTTTTCATGGAGAGCGCGGTGCTCGACGCCAATCTGCAGGCCCAGCTCAAGGGCTATCTCGCCAACATCAAGCAGCCCATCGAACTCGTCGCCTCGGCCGATGAAAGCGCGAAGTCTCGCGAGATGCTGGCGCTTCTGGGCGAGATCGCCGAGCTGTCGGACGATGTGGAGGTCGTTCGCAAGGACGACGACATGCGCCGCCCCTCCTTCATGATCCGCCGCAAGGGCACCGACATCGGCGTGCGCTTCGCCGGCATCCCCATGGGGCACGAATTCACGTCGCTGGTGCTGGCATTGCTCCAGGTCGGCGGCCACCCCTCCAAGCTCGCGCAGGAGGTGATCGCGCAGGTGCAGGCGCTGGACGGCGACTATGCCTTCGAGAGCTATTTCTCGCTCACCTGCCAGAATTGCCCGGACGTTGTGCAGGCGCTCAACTTGATGAGCGTGCTGAACCCGCGCATCCGCCACGTCGCGATCGAGGGCGGCGCCTTCCAGGTCGAGGTCGAGGCGCGCCAGATCATGTCGGTGCCGGCGATCTTCCTGAACGGCGAACCGTTCGGCCAGGGCCGCATGAACATCGAGCAGATCCTCGCCAAGCTCGACACCGGCGCTGCGGTCCGCACGGCCGAGAAGATTTCCGCCAAGGAGCCGTTCGAGGTGCTCGTGGTCGGCGGCGGCCCCGCCGGCGCGGCCGCGGCGATCTACGCAGCGCGTAAGGGCATCCGCACCGGCATCGCCGCCGAACGCTTCGGCGGGCAGGTGCTCGACACGATGGCGATCGAGAATTTCATCTCGGTGAAGCACACCGAAGGCCCCCAGCTCGCCACCGCGCTGGAGCAGCATGTCGCCGACTATGAGGTCGACGTGATGAACCTCCAGATGGCTACGAAGCTGACGCCGGCCAAGGTCCCGGGCGGCCTGCACGAGCTGACGCTGGAAAGCGGCGCGAGGCTCAAGGCGCGCACCGTCATTCTCTCCACCGGCGCGCGCTGGCGGCAGATGAATGTCCCGGGCGAGGATGCGTATCGCAACAAGGGTGTCACCTATTGCCCCCATTGCGACGGGCCGCTCTTCAAGGGCAAGCGCGTGGCGGTGATCGGCGGCGGCAATTCGGGCGTCGAAGCGGCGATCGATCTCGCCGGCATCGTGGCCCATGTCACGCTCATCGAGTTCGATCGGGACCTGCGCGCCGATGCTGTGCTCCAGCGCAAGCTGGCGAGCCTGCCGAACGTCAAGGTCATCACCTCCGCACTCACCACCGAGGTCAAGGGCGATGGTGAGAAAGTGACCGCGCTGGTCTACAAGGATCGCAACCGCGACACGATCCACGAGATCGAGCTGGAAGGCATCTTTGTCCAGATCGGTCTGGTGCCGAACACGGAGTGGCTTAAAGACGCGGTGGCGCTGTCCAACCGCGGCGAGATCGAGATCGATCATCGCGGCGAGACCTCGCAGCCTGGCATCTTCGCGGCCGGCGACTGCACCACCGTACCCTACAAGCAGATCATCATCGCCATGGGTGAAGGCTCCAAGGCCTCGCTCTCCGCTTTCGACTATCTCATCCGGCTCGCGCCTTCGGATGAAATCGCCGAAGCAGCCTGAGATCGCCGGCCAGCCTCATTCGCCAACGGTAGGCTGGCGGGCGGGCCGGACGGGCTTTTGGGTGGCCCGTCCGGCCATTATTGTGGCGACAGTGGTTCTGAACCAGGCATGTAGGAACGTCACTTCTAGGTGAGCGGGTCAGGCCGCCTTTCGGCATCCCGCCTCAACCGGAACGAAAGGCAAGTTTCGGGCTGCGCCTTCGAGCCGTTGAATGGCTGAGATGAGCCGCGCTACCGACTGGTTGCTGTCCGACGAGCGAAAGGCGGCTTCTGTCACGAGCAGCCGTTCGCGGTCGCGTGATCGAACGACGTGGATTGGTCGACTGCTGCCGGCCGCCCATGGGGCGTTCCGGCCGTTCCTGCGAGTGCTCGCTATCGGTGACATTTAGAGCAAAAGCGGATTCGAGGCCCGCCGGAATCTACACGAAATCGAGCGCAGTGTGAACGCCAGGGACAAAGACGGTAACACACCGGTGCTCGCGACCGACGAGGATTGGGTCGCCCTCTTCTGTTGCGCGCCGGTGCGGATCCGTATGCTCGCAAAAACGAAACAGCGCTGCGCCAGCAAGCGATCAAGGAACATATGTCGGCGACCCTCGCGTGGCTCGATCCTTAAGGAACCTAGCCATGCGGAGATTGGCACATCTAATCTCCGCATGGCGCGCGGATAAAAACGCTTGCGATGCGGAGATAGTCGCCATAATCTCCGCATCGAAGGCGGAGATTATGGTCACCTACATCTACCAAGACGAAAAATGGCCCAATTTCACCTGGAGCGCTGAGGCTATTGCCGACCAGCTGGCAGCCGTGAGCCGCCACCAAGGGCGCCTCGTCGGGCGGATGGAGGGGATGGGCATGACCTTTCGCGAGGAGGCGGTCCTCGAGGCGCTGACCGAGGAGGTCACGCAATCGAGCGACATTGAGGGCGAGACGCTCGATCGCGACCAAGTCCGCTCGTCGCTAGCGCGCCGGCTCGGCATGGACATCGCCGGTCTCCCGACGCCGGACCGGAATGTCGAAGGCGTCGTCGAGATGATGCTCGACGCGACCCAGAACTTCACCAAGCCGCTCGATGCCGAGCGTCTCTTTGGCTGGCATGCCGCCTTGTTCCCGACGGGACGGAGCGGGATGAGCAGGATCGTCGTCGGTGCCTGGCGCAGCGAGGAATCGGGGCCGATGCAGGTGGTCTCAGGCCCCTACGGCAAGGAGAAGGTCCATTACGAGGCGCCAGGCTTCGACAGGCTCGAGGCGGAGATGAAGGCCTTCCTCTACTGGTTCGAACAGGAACGGAAGATCGATCCGGTCATCAAGGCCGCGATCGCGCACCTCTGGTTCGTGACCATCCATCCCTTCGATGACGGCAATGGCCGCATCGCACGCGCCATCGCCGACATGGCGCTGGCGCGCTCCGAGAACAGTCCGCAGCGCTTCTACTCGATGTCCGCGCAGATCCGCGCCGAGCGACGGGCCTATTACGAAATCCTCGAGAAGACCCAGAAAGGCCGGCTCGACATCACCGACTGGCTGCGTTGGTTCCTCACCTGCCTCGACCATGCCTTCGAGGGGGCCGAGACGATCCTCGAGACGGTCCTCGGCAAGGCGAGATTCTGGGATGCGCTTGCCGGCGAGGCGCTGAACGAGCGCCAGCAGGCCATGCTCAATCGGCTGCTCGACGGGTTCGTCGGCAAGCTGACCTCGTCGAAATGGGCGACGATCACGAAGACGTCGCAGGATACCGCATCGCGTGACATCAACGACCTCGTCGCGCGAGGTATCCTGCTCAAAGACGAGGCCGGCGGCCGGAGCACCAGCTACTCACTGGTCCCGATCGCGAAATAGGGACCAGTGCGGACACATGCCTTTTGATCCAGCCCGTCCGTGATCGAGGCCGTGCTGGATCGAAAGGACGGGCGTCGGGATTGTTTGGATGACCCCGGCAATATTGCGGCGCCCTTCCGAGCGCAACACCGCGTGATTCCTTGATCGACGTCGGCATGGCGGGTTCCGTCGTTACAAGACGTTCAAGCGTCGGCTGCGGAATGGCTTGACTTGGTCGACGGCAGTCAGCTGCGCCCGCTTCGGTCCGAGGGCAGCTTTACCATTCTCACCGCGGGAAGCCGCCCGAGCGCTCCCAGCAAACATCGTCATTTGGTCGTCGATCAGAAAGGGGACCAAGTGTCAGGTTTGCCCACTAGCTCTGCGCGCGAGCCCAAGCTTCGGCGTCAACCAGGTCCATGATCCGCACGAAGCGCAGATCACGGACCGGTCCCGCGATGTCAAGCGCGCGCGCCAACGCGGCCGTATCCACGATCCCCAGCGCGGCGAGCCTGCCGCCCAGCAGCATCTCGCGGATGGCTCGCCGGTGGCAGTCGAAGATCGTGGCGACGAAGCCGGTCGGCGTTCCCTTCGAGCGTCTGTCGATGATCGCAGCCGGCAGATCGCGTTCGAACGCATGGCGCGCAGCTGCCCGGTCACGACCGGGCGCCAGCCAGTGCCAGCTTGGAATGCGCAGACAGGCCTCGATCACCGGCTGCGTCACCAGCGGCGATACTGCTCGGGGTGCAGCCTGGGCGTTGATCGCTTCGACGAGATTCTGGGCCGGGACGAGCAGCGCCGCATGGCTGGCGCGACCCGGTACGACACCAGGCGGCGGCATGAACCAGGGATGCGGGGGCGTCTGCGCTACGACCGCCTTCGCCATATCGGACAGGAAGGCGTCGCTGGCGGCCTGGCGGGGCGCGGGAGACCGACACCATGCGCGATGGACCGCCTTGCCCGCGAGCGACAAGCAGCCCGCCTGGCCGAGGTCGCCGAGCGTGCGCGTCGCGCTCCGGAAGCGCCGGTCGAAGCCGCCCACGATCAGGCAGTCGGCGAGAATGGACACGCTCCGCGAGGCGAAGAAGACATTGTCGCCCCCGCCCCCGTCCAGGATCATGTCGGCGCCCTGCCGCTCGGCCACCTCGGCCGCGAGGCTGTCCTGCGCCTGCGTGAAGCAGCGATGCACCGGATAGGGCATATGCGCGGCGCCCGATCGCCCGACATCGACGCGCTTGAGGTCGAAGCTTTGCACGTGAAGTTCGGCACCGACCGATCGGGCAACCAGGCCGGCATAGCTCTGCTCGTCGCTCGCGGCATCATCACCGACCAGATTGAGGCAGCTGAAGTCGGCTTGCACCCGCGCCAGGCTCGCCGCGACGATCGCCGAGTCCAGCCCTCCCGACAGCAGCAGAAGCAGCCGATTGCTGGAGGCCGCTCGCGCGCTCACGCTGACGCGCACCGCCTGCCCGATCGCGCGGGCAGCCTCGTCGGGATCGTCGATCAGCCAGTCCCGCGCAACAAAGGCCCATGGCGACCATAAAGTCTCACAGGCCACGCCGTCGGGCGAGACGAGCAGCCGGTCCCCGCCACGAAGCTCCCTGACGCTCTCGAGGCAGGTCTCGTCGCGGCGCCATTCGGGCCAGGCGATATGACGCACGAGCGCCTGTGCGTCGACGCTTGGGGATCGACCGATCGCATCGCGGAGCAGGGCAATATCGGACGCCATCATCAGCGCGTCCGGCGTGCGAGCATAAAAGCAGCCGACGTCCCCCAGCGGCGCACGCACGACGGCCACCCTGTGTTGCTCGGCGGCGAAGGCGACATAGGCGCCCCAATATCGTTCGACGAGGATCTGTCCCCGCGACCGTCCGATCGCCGCCCAGCCCGCATCGGCGATCGACCGCTGCGGTCGCATGCTACCGCGCTCGAACAGCTCGCCGACAATGGCCTGGCCGACGTGCCCAGGGGCGACCATCCCGCCATTGCTCCAAAGCAATAGCCGGTCGGTGTGCACCAGCAGGTCGAGCTTGCTCGCAGCCGTACCCGCCTGTTCGATCCGCCCGGCTGGCAATGCGCCGCCACCCAGCCGAAGGATCGCAAGGAAGCGAGCGCGCATCAGATCGCCAGGATCGGCGTGAACGTCCGCACCATGTCGAAGCGGTCGTTGATGATCCGGTCTTCGTGCTGGACCCAGCAATGGGCGGCAAACGGCCCCAGCTGCACGCCCAGTATCACGTCGGGCCGGATCCCGCCGGCCACCATGCGCGATGCCACCGCGATGGAATGTGCAAGGCAGTTGTCGAGCAGGGTGGCGATGCACGAGGCGCGCACAAATCCCGCCATCATTCGCTCGAGGAGCGGCTCGACCGCGCCGCTGCCGCAGGGCAGTAGCGCTTTGCGTGCGGCCAGTCGCGACAGGGTGGGCGCGAGGCCCGTCACCCTCAACCGGGCTCGAGCCGCGCCGAGACTGCAGAGCGCGCTGGCAGCACCTGTCATGCCCGCCCGGGGCATCGACCGGTCGAGCAGGCTCGCCTCGGGAAGCGGGGGCGGACCACAGGGACGCGGAGCGAAGGCGGCGGAAGACCGGACCAGCATGTCGCGGGAAATCAGGTTGGAAAGGCATGCGTCTTCATGCGTGGCGCTACCGCCATTCTCGACAAGCCTGAGGAAGCTACATTCAGCTACCGCAGACAGACAGAAATAGCGGTCGGCAACGATGTCGAGGAAGACGGTCCGTCCGCCGACCTGACAGAAGGAAATGCCGTTGCGCAGGGCGAGTTGCATGGCTGGCGCTTGCAAATGGACGCGCGGCCGCTGTTGGACCGCGCGCCCACTCAATCAGTCGTTGGCGATGCCGAACGGCTGCTGACCGTTCTTGGCATCGATGACCAGGCCCGATCCACCCTTGGTCTCGACGGTCGCGGTGCCCAGTTCGATCACCTCATCTTCGCGTTCCATGATCCAGTCCTTTCGTCATGCTGCGAAATGCAGCCATGACAATCTATGGAGCGCTCCGGGCTATTCGAACTTTATACAGATTCTATATTGATATTGTTTGAGGACCAGGCTTCCGGACGACTGATCTTCAGTCGAACCGGTACATGGCGCGGACGATCTCGGCCGCCGCGCGACGGCGGCGGCGATGGTAGGAGGCGCTGAGACGGCGCAGCGTCTCCAGTTCTCCCTGAGCGGCGGCCGCCGCCCATGAAGAAAGTTCAGGGTCGATGTCCGCGATCACATGCACCTCGACGGACCGCACCGCATGGAGGCGTGCATTGAGACGTTCGACGGCCCGTGCATGCTCGCCATTGGCCGATTGCCGGGCGGTCGCCAGGAACAGGTCTCCCGTCCGCTCCGCAATCGAGCCGCCATTCAGTTCGGCAGCTGCCTGGACGACCGGCCGGCCTGGACCCAACCAGGCCCGGATCGCGAGCGCCAGCAAATCAGCCGACCAGTTGTAGAGGTCCTTCAAGGCCGGTTCGTCGAGCGCCGGCAAATGGAAGCCACCGCTCGTGCGCGTCTCCACCAGTCCCTCGCCGGTCAGCATATGAAGCGCATCGCGGACCGGCGTGACGCTCGAGGCCAGCGGCGCTGCCAGCACCGCCGGATCGAGCCGATCGCCAGGGCGGAATTCGCCGCCCATGATGCGCGCCTTCAACGCCTCATGAACGCGCTCGGCGGTCGCACCCGCATTCATGGTACCACCCCCCCTTCCCGCACGATGCCTGCGGCCGCGAGCAGGGCCGGCGTTTCCGGCCCGATCTCGATCAGCAGTGCCGCCATGAACCTGCCGTCTACGACGTGGCCGGTCCCGAGCGACCGGCAGTGCCAGCCGAAATCACCGACCTGCTGATAGAGGTCAATTTCGACGACGGTGCTATAGGCGCTGATCCCGCACGCCAGCGCATGCTCGACCAGCTCCGTGACCAGTATGTTGCGCACCCGACGTCGCTCGCCTGGGCTCAAGCCAGGATCGAGGCAGAAGCGCGTAATCTCGAAAATATCGGGTCCGCGGGGCGGCGCGTCGTCGCACAGTCCGGGATAGAGGCCGTCGAGAATATGCGGACGCGTCGTCGGCAGCAGCCGCGCCGATCCCAG
>DATGEV010000287.1:0-7009 GCA_035309885.1 Sphingomonas sp. | reverse complement strand
CCGTGCCGAGCGAGACGCCCGGCGCGGTATCGAAGCCGATGGTTGCCGCCGGGAACTGGCCGACATGGGTGATCTGCAGCGGCGACTTGCCCTCGGTGATCTTGGCGACCGCATTCAAGGGTGTTGCCCCGCCCCGCGCGGGAAGGTGCAGGAGGCCGAGCGACTGCGGATCGCTGAGCAGCCCCGGCGCGGCTTCGAGGATCACGCGATACTGGGTGGTTTCGGTGAAGATGGTCGAGACGATGCGCTGGCCGAACGCCGAATAGAGCGTGTCGTCCACCGACGAGGCGGTGATGTTGAGCCGCGCGGCGGTGTCGCGATCGATGTTGATGAAGGCGGCCGATCCTTCCGCCCCCGCATCGGTGGTGACGTTGCGGATCTTGGAGACCGACTGCAGCGCCGCGACGATGCGCTTGGCCTCGGCGTTGACGTCGGCCGTGTTCGATCCCTCGACCGAGAGGCGATACTGGGTTGGCCCGCTCTCGGCGTCGATCGTCAGATCCTGCGTCGGCTGGAGGTAGAGCATCAGGCCGGGGATCTGGTCGACCGCCTGCTTGAGCCGGCGCATCACCTTTTCCTGGGCGCTATGACTGTCCTTGAGGTTGACCAGCATCGTGCCCGAATTGAGCGCGGCGTTGTTCGCGCCGTCGACCCCGACGAAGGACGACAGCGACTGCACGTCCTTGTCGTGCAGGATCGCGTCCGCAGCCTGCCCCTGCAGCTGCGCCATGCGATCGTAGGAGACGCCGGTGGTAGCGACGATCCGCGCCTGAAGCTGGCCGGTGTCCTGCGTCGGGAAGAGTCCCTTGGGAATCACCAGATAGAGCAACGCCGTCAGCACCAGTGTCGCGATCCCCACCATCAGCGTCGCGAAGCGTCGCCCGAGCACAAAATCGAGCCCGCGCGTATATTGGTGTTCCACCCACGCAAAGGCGTCGGCCGAACGCTGGGCGATGCGGCTGGGCCGTTCGGCGCCATGCTCCTTGAGCCAGCGCGCCGACAGCATCGGGGTGAGCGTCAGCGACACCACCGCCGAGATCAGGATCGTCACCGCCAGCGTCACCGCGAACTCGCGGAACAGGCGGCCGACGATGTCGCCCATGAACAAGAGCGGGATCAGCACCGCGATCAGCGAGACGGTGAGCGAGATGATCGTGAAGCCGATCTCGCCCGCCCCCTTCAGCGCCGCGTCGAAGGGCTTCATGCCATCCTCGATATGGCGCTGGATATTCTCGATCATCACGATCGCGTCATCGACCACGAAGCCGGTCGCGATGGTGAGCGCCATGAGGCTGAGATTATCGAGGCTGTAGTTCAGCAGATACATCACGCCGAAGGTGCCGATCAGCGAGATTGGCACCGCCAGCCCCGCCACCAAGGTCGCGCGCGCCGAGTGGAGGAAGAAGAAGATCACCAGCACGACCAGCACGACCGCCAGCACCAGCTCGAACTCGACGTCATGCACCGAGGCGCGGATGCCGGTGGTGCGATCCGCCAGCACCTCAGCGCGCAGGCCAGCGGGCAGGCTCTTCAGCAGATCGGGGAGCTGCGCCTTGATCGCGTCGGTGGTCTGGATCACGTTGGCGCCGGGCTGGCGCTGGACGTTGAGGATGATCGCCGGCGTCGAATTGGCGAGCGCCCCCAGCCGCGCATTCTCCGCGCCTTCGATCACCTGCGCGACATCCTTGAGGCGGACGGGCGCATTGTTCTGATAGCTGATGATCAGGTTCTGATAGTCTTCGACCGACTCCAGCTGATCATTGGCGTTGATCTGGTAGGCGCGGTTGGGGCCGTCGAAACTGCCCTTGGCGCTGTTGGCATTGGCGTTGTCGATCGCGGTGCGGAGTAGCGCCAGCGATAGGCCGTAGCTCGACAGCGCCTGCGTGTCGGCTCGGATCCGCATCGCCGGCTTCTGCCCGCCCGCGAGCCCGACAAGGCCGACGCCGCTGATCTGGCTGATCTTCTGGGCGAGGCGCGTGTCGACGATCGACTGCACCTGCGTCAGCTTCATGGTGTCCGACGTGATCGCGATCGTCATGATCGGCGCGTCGGCCGGGTTGATCTTGGCATAGACCGGCGGCGCCGGCAGATCGGCCGGCAGCAGCGCGGTCGACGCATTGATCGCCGCCTGCACCTCCTGCTCGGCGACGTCGAGCCCAATCGTCAGCCCGAACTGGAGGGTGACGACCGAGGCGCCGGCCGAGCTGGTCGAGGCCATGCGGGTGAGGCCCGGCATCTCGCCGAACTGGCGCTCCAGCGGCGCCGTTACCGTCTGGCTCATCACCTCGGGGCTGCCGCCGGGGTAGAGCGTCGTCACCTGGATGGTGGGATAGTCCACCTCTGGCAGCGCGGAGAGCGACAGCAGGCGGAAGCCGACCAGACCCGCCAGCACGATGGCGAGCATGAGCAGGGCCGTGGCGACCGGACGCAGGATGAAGATGCGCGAGGGGCCCATGGCGTCGGCCGTCAGCCGCCGTTTCCGCCGCGTTGCCCGCCGCCCGAGCCCTGGCTGGAATTACCCTGCCCCTGCTCCTGCCGATGCCGGCGCCACCAGCCATGCTGGCCCGCGCCGGGCTGATCCGCACCCGCAGGCACGGTGGCCGGAGCCGCAGCCTGCGGTGCTGCCGGGGCGGGAGCCGGAGCGGCCGCAGGCGGAGTGCCCTGACCCGCGCCCGCCTGCCCCGCGTCGCCCTGCGCATGACGATGATGGCGCCCGCCACCACGTCCGCCACCGCCCTGCCAGCCCTGCACCGGTTTATCGCCGGGCAGCGCGACGCGGCCGCCTTCGGTCAGGCGGTCGCCACCATCGGTGATGACGGTGTCGCCCACCGCGAGGCCCGAGACGATCTGGGTCTTGTCGGCGGTGATCACGCCGGTCGTGACGTTGCGCTGGGTCACGGTGCGATCGGGCTTGAGCAGCCACACGAACGCGCCGTCCGGGCCGGAGCGCACCGCCGACGGCGGCACCGTCACGGCATTGTGCACCGTGTCGACGGTGAGGCGGACATTGACGAACTGGCTCGGATACAGCTGGAACTTCGCATTCTCGAAGCGCGCCTTGCCCTTGATCGTGCCGGTCGTCGTGTCGATGCGGTTGTCGAGAGTCGAGAAGCGGCCGGTGTCGAGCGTCTGCGTGCGCGTGCTGTCGAGCGCCAGCGCCGGGATCTCGGCGCCCTGCGCGACGCGCTGCTGGATCGCCGGCGCCTGCTGCTGCGGCACCGCATATTCGACGTCGATCGGCTGGAGCGTGGTCACCACGACGAGGCCGTTGGCATCGCCCGCCGCGATATAGTTGCCGATGTCGACCACCTTGAGGCCGACGCGCCCCGCCACCGGCGAGACGACGCGGGTGTAGCCGAGGTTGATCTCCGCCTGCTGCACCTGCCCCTGATCGACCGCGATCGTGCCTTCGAGCTGATGGACCAGCGCCGCCTGCGTGTCGCGATCCTGTCGCGCGATCGAATCCTGCTGGATCAGGATGTCGTAGCGCTTGAGCTGGACGCGCGCGTTCTCGAGCTGCGCCTTGTCGCGGATCAGCGCGCCCTGCGCCTGCAGGAGCTGCGCGCGATAGGGGCGTGGATCGATGATCGCCAGCGTCTCGCCCCGGCGGACCATCTGGCCTTCGCGGTAGAGCACCTGCGTGATCGTGCCCGACACCTGCGGCCGCACCGTCACCGTCGCGGCCGGCGTCACCGTACCCAGCGCCTCGACCTGGATCGGCAGATCCGCTGTTGCCGCCTTGGCGGTGCCGACCGTGGTCGGCTGGTTGCCGCCACGGCCGCCGCCGAAGCCACCCCGGCCACCTCCGCCGCCGCCTGCACCGCCACGCTGCCGGCCGCCCTGCCCCTGCGAACTGCTCTGGTGCGACAGAAACAGCGCAAGGCCCACCAGCAGCGCCAGCCCGATCAGGCCGCCGATCCAGCTCAGCGTGCGCGCACGGCCGCTGAAGCGGTGCGGCGCCTCGTCGACGGGATGCCGGCCGTCGGTCAGCGGACCGGAATGCGGTGCCGCAACGTCGGCGGGAGAAGGCGTATCGTCCTGGCTCATCATCATTCCGCTGTCGTAATCCGGCAGGGCGGTAACGGCGATCAGATGCATCTTGATGTCAAGGCTGCAATCTTGCAGCGCAGTACGGTGGGGCACAGACATATGCTTCCACCGAAGGCCATTTTTCCCGGTGGGGCGTTACAAATCGCGCGCATCCGGCCTATGTGCGGTTCCCGGGCACGCCCGCATCGCGATGGGCGGCTCGTCAGGAGAGGCGCCATTTCGCACCGGAAGCCCGCCATGTCCGCTTGCCTGCCCGCTCCTCGATCCAAGGCGTCACGATGCTGACGCCGCGGCGGCGTGGCCTCGCCTCGGTCAATGCCGAGGTCCGCGACGGCATCGTGCCTGCCGCCAGCGCGATCACCCCGGCGCACGATCAGGGTCCGACCGCCTCCGGCCCCAGCTACCGGTTGGTCGCGCTGATCATCGCCTGCGCGCTGTTCATGGAGAATCTCGACGCGACCGTGCTCGCCACCGCGCTGCCGACGATGGCGCGCGATTTCGGCGTGCGCGCGCCCTCGATGAGCATCGCGCTTACCTCCTATCTGCTGGCGCTGGCGATCTTCATCCCCGCATCGGGCACGCTCGCCGACCGCTTCGGTTCGCGCACCATCTTCCGTACCGCAATCCTGATCTTCATGGCCGGGTCGCTCGCCTGCGGCCTCTCGCCCTCGCTCGAGCTGATCGTTGTCGCGCGCTTCGTGCAGGGGATCGGCGGCGCGATGATGATCCCGGTCGGGCGGCTGGTGCTGCTGCGCTCGGTCGCCAAGCAGGACATGGTGTCCGCGATGTCCTGGCTGATCATGCCCGCACTGATCGGGCCGATCGTCGGGCCGCCGCTGGGCGGCTTCATCGTTACCTATCTCGACTGGCGCTGGATCTTCTATCTCAACCTGCCGGTCGGCGTGCTCGGCGTCTGGCTCACCGGGCGCTTCATCGCCGAGATTTGCGAGGAGCATCCCACCGCCTTCGATCCGATCGGTTTCGTGCTTTCGGGTGTGTCGCTCGGCTGTCTGCTGTTCGGGTTCGAGATGACCAGCCGCGCAGGCGAGGGCCGGCTGGCAGCCACGCTGATCGCGACCGGGATCGTCTTCGGGCTCGGCTATATCCGCCATGCGCGCCGCACCGAGGATCCGATCCTCGACCTCACGCTGCTGCGCGACGACAATTTCCGCCTGTCGGTGATCGCCGGATCGCTGACCCGCATCACCCAGGGTGCGCTACCCTTCCTGCTGCCCTTGATGATGCAGATCGGCTTCGGCCTGTCGGCGGCGACCAGCGGCACGATCACGGTGGCGACCGCCATCGGATCGCTGGCAATGAAGTCGGTGGCGCCGCGCATCCTCAAGCGCTTCGGCTTCCGCAACACGCTGGTGGTGAACGGGCTGATCGCGACGCTGGGCTATGCGATCTGCGGCACCTTCCGGCCGAACTGGCCGATCCCGGCGATCTTCGCGACGCTGGCGATCTGCGGCTTCTTCATGTCGTTCCAGTTCACCGCCTACAACACCATCGCCTATGACGGGATCGACCGGCGGCGGATGAGCGTAGCGACCAGCTTCTATTCCACCTTCCAGCAGCTAATGCTCTCCTTCGGCATCTGCATCGCAGCGAGCGCGCTGCACCTGTCGATGGCGGCGCATGGGCATGAGCGGCCGCTGCTCGGCGATTTCTCGACCGGCTTCTGGGTGGTGACGGCGATTTCGCTGCTGGCGACGATCTGGAACCTGCGTTTCGCGCCCGATGCCGGCGCCGAAATCAGCGGCCGCGCGCCGGCCCCTTCCAGCAAGCGGATGACACCAGCCCCACGCCTGCGCTAACGCACCCGCCCATGAGCGATGGCCTGCAGGCGATCTTCCTGGCGAACCGCACGGCCTTGCTGCGCTATCTCACCGCGCGTGGCGCGGGCGAGCAGGCGGAGGACCTGCTGCAGGAGTTGTGGCTGAAGATCGCGTCGGCCAGTACCGGGCCGGTCGCCACCCCGCTCGCCTATCTCTACCGCTCCGCCGAGAATCTGATGCGCGATCGCCACCGCGCCACCCGCCAGGCGGTGCGGCGCGATCAGGCGTGGGACGAGGCCCACAGCCCGACCCTGCCCGGCACATCCGACCAGCCCTCGGGCGAGCGCCTGCTGATCGGCCGGCAGGAGCTGGCACGGGTCGAGCAGGCGCTGACCAGCCTCGGCGAGCGCGCCCGCGAGGTGTTCCGCCTGCACCGCATCGAGGGCACCCCCCAACGCGAGATCGCCGCCCGGATGGGTGTGAGCATCAGCACCGTCGAGAGCGACCTGCGCAAGGCCTATCGGCTCGTTCTGGCGCTGCGCGAGGAACCGACATGAGGCTGGGCGCGATCGACTCCGTCCTGAACATGGGATCATGATGACGGACCGGCACGACAATCTTCGCGAAGCCGCGATCGGGTGGGCGATCCGCCTGAACGAACGCGACTTCGACGACTGGGCAGGCTTCGCCGCATGGCTGGAGGCCGATCCCGCGCACGCGCCCGCCTATGACGCGGTCGCCGCCGCCGCCGAGCAGGCCGACGAGGCGCTGCGCCTGCCCCCCGCCCGGATTGCACCCGCGCCACCCGTGGCCCATCCGAGCCGCTGGCGCCGGCAGGTCGGTGGAGGACTGGTCGCGGCCGTGCTGGTTGGCGCGGTCGGCTGGGGCATGGCGAGCTTCCTCCCCGCCCGCACCGCGATCGAGACGCGGCCCGGCGAGGCGCGCACCGTATCGATCGGCACCGCCACCATCGCGCTCAACGGCAGCACCCGGCTGATGCTCGACCGCCACGATCCGCATCACGCCACGCTGGAACGCGGCGAGGCGCTGTTCGACGTCCGCCACGACGCCGCACACCCCTTCACGGTGAATGTCGGCGACGGTGAGGTGCGCGACGTCGGCACACGTTTCGACGTGACGCGCGACGGCGACACCACCCGCGTCGCGGTGGCCGAGGGTAC
>DATGEV010000286.1:0-11200 GCA_035309885.1 Sphingomonas sp. | reverse complement strand
ATCTGGAGCTCGCCCTTGCCGCCGCCGCAATCCTCGATCGCGGTGGTGCAGGCGAGGCCGTTCTTGCCGTCCATGTTCATCGCGCACGAACCGCAAATGCCCTCACGGCACGAGCGCCGGAAGGTCAGCGTCGGGTCGATCTCGTTCTTGATCTTGATGATCGCGTCGAGAACCATCGGTCCCGTCTCGTCGAGATCGATCTCATACCGATCATAACGCGGGTTCTCGCCTGAATCCGGATCGTAGCGATAGACCTTGAAGATGCGCTTGTTCTTGCCCTCGGACGTCGACTTGTAGGTCTTGCCCTTGGCGTTGATCTTCGAGTTCTTGGGGAGCGAAAACTCAGCCATCGTCCGTCCTCAGTAAACCCGCGCCTTGGGCTTGATATACTCGACCTCGTCGGTGAGCGTGTAATCATGCACCGGGCGGTAATCGATCTTCACGAGCCCATCGCCGTGACCCTTGGGGTCGAACCAGGCGATGGTGTGCTTCATCCACTCGTCGTCATGGCGGGTGGGGAAATCCTCGTGCATGTGCGCGCCGCGGCTCTCGTGGCGGTTGGATGCCGAGTGCATGGTGATCACCGCCTGGGGCAACATGTTGTCCAGCTCCAGCGTCTCGATCAGGTCGGTGTTCCAGATCAACGAGCGATCCGAAACGCTGACATCGGCCAGCTTCGCGAACACCGCGTCGATCTTGCCCTTGCCCTCTTCGAGCAGCGCGGTGTCGCGGAACACCGCGGCATGCTTCTGCATGGTGTGCTGCATCTCGAGGCGGATGTCGGCGGTCTTGGTGCTGCCGTTGGCGTTGCGATAATGGTCGAGACGCGCAAGCGCCTTCTCGTCCGCCGCCGTCACGACCGCGCCATGCTTGCTGTTCGGCTTGACCAGCTCGGCGATGCGGAAGCCGGTCGCGCGGCCGAACACCACGAGGTCGATCAACGAGTTGGAACCCAGTCGGTTGGCGCCGTGCACCGACACGCAGGCCGCTTCGCCCACCGCGAACAGGCCGGGCACCACCGCATCCGGATTGCCGTCCTTCAGGGTGACGACTTCGCCATGATAGTTACAGGGGATGCCGCCCATATTGTAGTGGACGGTCGGCGTCACCGGCAGCGGCTGGCGGGTCAGGTCGACACCGGCGAAGATCTTGCCAGTCTCGGTGATGCCCGGAAGCCGCTCGTGCAGCACCTTCGGATCGATATGATCGAGGTGGAGGTAGATGTAATCCTTGTTCGGGCCGACGCCGCGGCCTTCACGGATTTCCATCGCCATCGAGCGCGAAACGACGTCACGCGACGCCAGATCCTTGGCCGAGGGGGCATAGCGCTCCATGAAGCGCTCACCCTCGGAGTTGGTGAGATAGCCGCCCTCGCCGCGCGCGCCCTCGGTGATGAGCACGCCCGCACCGTAGATGCCGGTCGGGTGGAACTGCACGAACTCCATGTCCTGCAGCGGGAGCCCCGCGCGCAGCACCATGCCGCCGCCGTCACCCGTGCAGGTGTGCGCCGAGGTTGCGGAGAAATAGGTGCGGCCCGAACCGCCCGTCGCCAGCACGACGGCGTGGCTGCGGAAGCGATGGATCGAACCGTCTTCCATGCAGAGCGCGATCACGCCCTTGCAGACGCCGTCTTCCATGATCAGATCGAGCGCGAAATATTCGATGTAGAAGTCGGCGTCATACTTCAGGCTCTGCTGATAGAGCGCGTGAAGCATGGCGTGGCCGGTGCGGTCCGCCGCCGCGCAGGTGCGCTGCACGGGCGGGCCTGCGCCCATATTCTGCATGTGGCCGCCGAACGGGCGCTGGTAGATCGTCCCTTCCGGATTGCGGCTGAACGGCACGCCCGCGTGCTCCAGCTCGATCACCGCCGCCGGCGCTTCGCGCACCATATATTCGATGGCGTCCTGGTCGCCGAGCCAGTCCGACCCCTTGACGGTGTCGTACATGTGCCAGGTCCAGTGGTCCGGCGTGTTGTTGCCGAGGCTCGCCGCGATGCCGCCCTGCGCCGCCACCGTGTGGCTGCGCGTCGGGAACACCTTGGTGATGCAGGCCGTCTTCAGGCCCTTCTCGGCGCAACCCATGGTGGCGCGGAGGCCCGAGCCGCCCGCGCCGACGACGACCGCGTCATAGACATGGTCGATGATCTTGTAGGAAGCAGTCATCAGGCGGGCACCCCACCGAAGGCGATCTTGAGGATCGAGAAAACGCAAAGCGTCGCCGCGCCGATCGCATAGGCATTGAGAAGGAGGAGAAGGGCGATCTTGCCACCTTCCTCATGGACATAGTCCTCGATGAACACCTGCAGGCCGAGGCGCAGGTGCCAGAAGACCGAGATCACCAGCAGCAGCAGCGGCACCGCCGCCAGCGGCGATTTCAGCCACAGCACGACCGCCTGGTGATCGAGCACGGGCAGCCGCGCCAGCGACACCACGAACCAAATCAGCAGGACGAGGTTGGCGGCGGCGGTGACGCGCTGCAGCCACCAGTGGTGCGGGCCGGCATGCGCGGAGCCGAGGCCCCGCACGCGGCCGAGGCTGGTACCCCTGCCCATCAGTATTTCCCCAGGATAACGAGCCAGAACAGCACGGTTGCGAGAACCGAAAAGACCATCGTGGCGATCGAAAACCGCCGGTTGGTCTTCAGCTCGTAGCCCGCGCCGGTGTCGAGCACGAAGTGGCGGAGACCGGACGCCATGTGCTGGAAGAAGCTCCAGCTCAGGCCGATGCCGACCAGGATCGCCAGGATGTTGGTGAGGTGCTGCAGCGGCGCGATCGCGCCGACCGGATCGCCTTCCACCACCCAGCGGTAGAAGACACGGTAGGCCGCCGGGCTCATCGCCGCGGCCGTCAGCCACCAGGTGAAGATGAGGCCGCCGCCGAGAGCGAGCGCCGTGCCGGTCGCGCGGTGCAGGATGGAGACCAGCATGTGCGGGCCCCATTTCCAGATAGTCAAATGGGGCGACAGCGGTCGCGCTGGATTGTGCGCCATGGATCCTCCGTCGGGAAACGCGGCGTCCCCTGTAACCATTGCGGCGTGCCATGCAAGCGGCTCGTCTGCGGATCGGATAACTTCGCGTTTACCGTTCTGCGCCTATTCCAGATGGAAACAGGGGCTCATCGGGGCAATCGAGGGACGAAATGAAAGAAGTCACCAAAGGCGAAGTGGCGCTGAGCGACGCGGAGATCGATGCCCGCCTCGCCGCTTATGCCGGCACGGGCGATTTCGAAACCCGCCGCCGCCGCATGTGGGAAGAGGCACGATCGGTGATCGAGCCCGAGCTCCGCGCCTACTATGCCGAGCTGTTCCGCGTACAATATCAGGCGGACGAGGCCGCGACCCAGTCGATGCTCGTGGGAATCGAGGAGATCTATGGCCGCCCGATCGACGCCGACTGGATCCGCGCCGCCGCTCGTCACGGCCGCCATGCATGGTCACTGCGACTCGATCCCTACACGGTCGTTGCCGACATGAGCCGCAAGGGAGACCGGATCGCTGCCAAGCTGAGCGAGAGCTTCCCCGACCGGCCGGATCTGGTGCTCGACTCGATGATGACGCTGCGTGCGATCGACGCCTTCCGCATGGAGGTGATGCAGGCCGAGGTCGATGCCATCCGTCGTCGCGCCGCCGCCACCGATCGTAACGCCAACAGCGCCGCCTTCCGCAGCGAGATCCTGGGCATCCTCTCCTCGGCGATGCGCAGCTCGAGCGAATTGCGCGACCAGACCACCGCCACCTCCACGTCGGCGCGCGGTATGCTGGGCAAGGCCTCCGAAGTCGCCGCCGCCGCCGAACAGTCCGCTGTCGCGATGCGTGAAGCGGCGCAGACCGCCGCCGGCCTGATCCGCGCCATCGAGGATGCGCGCCGCGAAGTGGAGATCGCCGCCGGCGTTGCCACCCGCGCCGCCGATCAGTCGACCCAGGCCGTCTCGGTCTCCGAGGCGCTGTCGAGCCACGCCCAGGCGATCGAGTCGATTCTCGGCCTGATCCGCGACATCGCAGGGCAGACCAACCTGCTCGCGCTCAACGCCACGATCGAGGCCGCCCGCGCGGGTGACGCCGGCCGTGGCTTCGCGGTGGTGGCGCAGGAGGTGAAGTCGCTCGCCTCGCAGACCGCGCGCGCCACCGACGACATCGCCTCCAAGATCGCCGCAATCCAGTCCGCTTCGCGCCAGACGCTCGACGTCAACGGCTCGATCCGCGACATTGTCGGCGAGGTGCAATCCTCCGCCCAGCGCATCCGCGAGGCGATGGAGGCGCAGGCGCAGACCGTCACCATGATCACCGCCGCCGTCGACGAGACCGCGCTCGCCGCCGACTCGATGTCGGGCACGATCGCCTCGATCCGTATCGACACCGAAGCGGTCGCCAGCGACATCGATCGCCTCGAGTCGGGCTTTCGTTCGGTCGATGGCCAGCTCGCCCAGCTGGAGACCACCACCGGCGACTTCGTGGCGCGTATCGCGGCCTGATCATCCCCTCTCCCTTGCAAGGGAGGGGAGCTTCGCCGTACCCGCGCGGATATGGACCGCATCCACATCCTCGCCACCGGCACCAGCCGTGGCATCGGCGCGGCGATCGCCGCCCGGCTCGATCTGCCTCACGTCCGCCTGATCGGTCATTCCAGCCGGCCCGGCGCGGGCGAGCGCATCCCCGCCGATCTCGACGAGCCCGGCGCCGCGCGCGCGCTCTGGGCCGAGGCACTGGAGCGACTCGACGGCCGGATCGACGTGCTCGTCAACAATGCTGGCATCTTCGAGGCCGCCCCCATCGACCTTCCCGACGACGACTGGCTCGCCGCGTGGGAGCGGACGATGCGTATTAACCTCACCGCGTCGGCCGAGCTCTGCCGGCTGGCGGTGCAGCACTTCGCCACCCACAGACGCGGCGGCCGCATCGTCAATGTCGCAAGCCGCGCCGCCTATCGCGGCGACTCGCCCGCGCACTGGCACTATGCGGCCTCCAAGGGCGGCATGGTCGCGATGACCAAATCGATCGCGCGCGGCTATGCCAAGCGCAATATCCTCGCCTTCGCGGTGTGCCCGGGCTTCACCATGACCGGCATGGCCGAGGATTATCTGGAGAGCCGTGGCGGCGACAAGCTGCTCGCCGACATCCCGCTCGGCCGCGTCGCCGATCCGCTGGAAGTCGCCGAGGCGGTTCGCTGGCTGGCGCTCGACGCGCCCGCGTCCGCCACCGGCACCGTCATCGACATCAATGGGGCGAGCTATGTCCGCTGAAACCTCCTGGAAGATCACCCTGCCCTGTACGCGCGCCGAAGCCGAGGCGCTGGCGAGCGCGGCCGATCCCTTCCCGGCGCTCGACGAGCCGCCCGTGCTCAACACCATGGAGCCCGACGAGTCGAAGCCCGAGGAATGGCTGCTCGAAGCCTATACCGAAGGCAAGCCTGACGCCGCGACGGTGGCGGCGGTACATGCGCTCGTACCGTCGGCCGCACGGCGCAAGCCCAAGATAGAGAAGGTCGATGAGCAGGACTGGCTGACGCTCAGTCAGGCCGGGCTGGAGCCGATCCGCGCCGGCCGCTTCTATGTCCACACCGCAGCGCATGCCGATGTGATCCCCGATGACGCGACCGTGTTCCGCATAGAGGCGGGCCGCGCTTTCGGCACCGGGCATCACTACACCACCACTGGCTGCCTGATGATGCTCGATCGGCTGAGGCGGCAGGGCGCGCGCTATTCGATGATCGCTGACGTCGGCACCGGCACCGGGCTGCTGGCGTTCGCCGCCATGTCGCTGTGGCCGCGCGCCCACGCCATCGCCACCGACATCGATCCCATCTCGATCGAGGTCACCGCCGAGAATGCCGAGGTCAACGGCGTCAACCGCGAGCGGATCGCGCTGGCGGTGGCGGAGGGCGTCGACCATCCGCTCTACCGTGAGCTTGCGCCGTTCGATCTCGTCATCGCCAACATCCTCGCCCAGCCGCTGATCGAACTCGCCCCCAGCATATCGGCAACGCTGGCGCCGGGTGGCACGCTGATCCTCGCCGGCCTGCTCGACATGCAGGCGGCGGCCGTCACCGCCGCCTATCGCCTCGAGGGGATGCGGCTCGCCGATACGATCCAGCTCGGCGACTGGACCATCCTGATGCTGCGCAAGCGCAACCGCGTGCGCTGAACGGACTTATCCTCCCCACTTGTAGGGAGGCGGACCGCCGTTAGGCGGTGGAGGGGGATGCACGGCGCCTACCCCTCCACCACCGGCTCCGCCGGCGGTCCCCCTACCCGTTCCGAGGAGGAGTGTGAGGCCTCTCGACTTCCCGCACCGGCCGCGTCATGAGCAGGCCATGAGCCCCAAGCGCATCCTCCTGATCGTCGGCGGCGGCATCGCCGCCTACAAGGCCTGCGAGCTGGTGCGGCTGCTCCGCAAGCGTGGCCATGCGGTGCGCTGCGTACTGACCGCGGCGGGCGCCGAATTCATTACGCCCATGACGCTCGCCGCGCTCTCCGAGCAGCCCGTCCACACCTCGCTCTTCGACCTCAAGGACGAAGCCGAGATGGGCCATATCGAGCTCAGCCGCGAAGCCGATCTCGTTGTCGTCTGCCCCGGCACCGCTAACCTGATCGCGCGCATGGCGAACGGCATCTGCGACGATCTCGCCACCACGCTGCTGCTCGCCACCGACAAGCCGATCCTGATCGCACCGGCGATGAACGTGCGGATGTGGCTGCATCCCGCCACCCAGCGCAACGTCGCCCAACTCCGCGCCGACGACACGGCGGTGATGGAGCCCGACGAAGGCATCATGGCATGCGGCGAATATGGTCCTGGCCGGCTGCCCGAGCCGCCGGTGATCGTGGAAGCGATCGAGCGCGAATTGGCGCGGCCGATCCCCGCGCGCCTGCTCGGCGTCAAGGCAGCCCCACCCGATGTGCAGGCGCCCGACGGCCCGCTCACCGGTAAGCGCATGCTCGTCACCGCCGGCCCGACTCATGAGCCGATCGACCCGGTGCGCTACATCGCCAATCGCTCTTCCGGGAAGCAGGGCTTCGCCATTGCCGGCGCGCTCGCCCGCCTCGGCGCGCAGGTGACGCTGGTGGCAGGGCCGGTCGGCCTGCCCACGCCGCCCGGCGTCACTCGCGTAGATATCGAGACCGCGCGCGACATGGCCGCTGCCTGCGACGCAGCACTTCCTGCCGACGCCGCCGTGATGGTGGCCGCCGTAGCCGACTGGCACGTCGACGCCGCCGCCACCAAGATCAAGAAGCAGGCCGACGGCACTCCGCCCACCCTCAGCCTCACCCAGAACCCGGACATCCTTGCCAGCCTCTCGCATTCGGATCGGCGCCCCGGCCTCGTCGTCGGCTTCGCGGCCGAGACCAACGACGTGATCGCCCACGCGCAGGCCAAGCTCGCGTCGAAGGGCTGCGACTGGATCGTCGCCAATGACGTGTCGGGCGACGTGATGGGCGGCGACAGCAACGCCATCCATCTCGTGACCGCCGCGGGCGTCGAGGATTGGCCCCACCTTCCCAAGGACGCGGTGGCCGACCAGCTCGCCGCGCGCATCGCCGAGGCCCTCACGGAGCAAGCATGATCGAAATTGCGTTGAAGCGCCTTCCCCACGGCGAAGGGCTGCCGGCTCCCGCCTATGCCACCACCGGCGCCGCCGGGCTCGACATCGTCTCGGCCGAGGACATCGTGCTCGGGCCGGGCGATCGCCATGCGGTGGCGACCGGCTTCGCGGTGGCTATCCCCGCCGGCTACGAGATCCAGGTGCGTCCACGCTCGGGCCTTGCGCTGAAACATGGCGTCACCTGCCTCAACACGCCCGGCACGATCGATGCAGACTATCGCGGCGAGGTGAAGGTGATCCTCGCCAATCTCGGCAGCACGCCTTTCGAGGTAAAGCGCGGCGAGCGCATCGCCCAGCTCGTCCCCGCCGAGGTGACGGCGGCGCGCTTCCTGGAAGTCGACTCACTCGACGAGACGGCGCGCGGAGCCGACGGCTTCGGCTCGACCGGGCGCCACAGCCTGCCATGAAGCTGTCCGACGACCAACTCGATCGCTACGCGCGGCACATCATTCTCAAGGAAATCGGCGGCAGCGGCCAGAAGCGGCTGCTGTCCGCCCATGCGCTGATCGTCGGCGCGGGCGGCATCGGATCGCCCGTGATTCAGTATCTCGCCGCCGCTGGTGTGGGCCGGCTGACGGTGGTGGACGACGATATCGTCTCACTCTCCAATCTCCAGCGCCAGACGCTGTTCGCGACGCGCGACGTGGGCGCCAAGAAGGTGGTGGCCGCCGCCAACGTGGTGCAGCGGCTCAACCCCGACGTGTCGTTGCAGCCGATCGACCGCCGCTTCGACGCCGACACCGCCCAGCGCCTGCTGACGGGCGTCGACGTGGTGGTGGACGGCACCGACAATTTCGCGACTCGCCTCGCGGTCGCCGATGCCGCGCAGGCGGCGAAGGTGCCGTTGGTGTCGGCCGCTGTCGGCCAGTTCGAGGGCCAGCTCGCGGTCTATCGCGGCTGGGAGGCGGACAAACCGTGTTACCGCTGTCTGGTCGGCCACGATCCCGATCGGCCCGACGTCTCCTGCGCGGATCAGGGCGTGCTCGGCGCGCTCACCGGCGTGATGGGCAGCCTCGCCGCGATCGAGGCGGTGCGCCAGATCACACCCTTCGGCGAGGACAGCGCGGGTAAGCTGCTGCTGCTCGACGCGCTCGCCTTCCGCTTCCGCACCCTCGCGCTGCCCAAGGATCCAGGATGTCGCTGCGCGGCCTGACGGTGGTGGTGGCCGAGCCGCACCGCCTGCGCGTCGCGCTGGAGCTCGCGGCGGCGCAGGCGGCGCTCGGTGAACGGGCGCGCGTCTTCTGCCAGGGCGAGGCGGTCGCCGCGCTCGCTCCGCCGATGCGCGCGGCCCATGATGCGGATTTCATCGCCGCCGGCCTGCCGACGCTCGCTGCGTTGTTCGAAGAAGCGTTGGGGCTCGGCGTCGAGCTGATCGCCTGCCAGAGCGGGCTGACGCTGATGGGCGTCGAGGCCGACACGCTCGATCCCCGCATCGGCTATGGCGGGCTGGTGAGCCTGATGCAGGCGCTGGGCCAGGATCGGTTGGTCGTCGCCTGAGGCCCCCTCCCCGCTGCGGGGAGAGGGCCTCGTGCCGGATCAGGCCTCGGCGGCCTTCTTCTTCGCCGGAGCTTTTTGGGGCGCCGCCTTCTTGGCCGGAGCCTTCTTCGCAGCGGCGGCCTTTGGAGCAGCCTTCTTCGCGGGTGCCTTCTTGCCCTTGGCCGGGCCCTTGGCGGCGCGCTCGGTGAGCAGCGTCACCGCCTCTTCGAGCGTCAGCGCCTTGGGATCGCTGCCCTTGGGCAGCGTCGCGTTGGTCGTGCCGTCGGTGACATAGGGGCCGAAACGCCCTTCCATCACCTTGACCTCGGCGCCGCCAGCGGGATGCGCACCGAGCACCGCGATCGGCTCGCGGCTGGCACCCGTGCGCCGCGCGCCGCCGGCCGCGGCTTCGGCGAGCTTCACCACGGCTGTGTTCATGCCCGTTTCGAACACGTCCGCCGTCGAGGTGAGCCGCGCATATTTGCCGTCATGCGCCAGATAGGGGCCATAGCGCCCGATCGAGGCCGTCACCGGCTTGCCCGACTCCGGATGGTTGCCGACGGTACGCGGCAGCGAGAGCAACCGGATCGCCATCGCGAGATCAAGCTCGGGCACATCCTTGGGGATCGAGGCGCGCTTGGCCTCCTTGCCGTCACCCAGCTGGATGTACGGCCCGAAGCGGCCAGAACGCTTGGTGATCGCCTCGCCCGTCCCGGGATCGGTGCCGAGCGTTTCCGGCCCCGCATCCGCACCCTCGTTCGCGCCGCCCGGCTGGGCGAAGCGGCGGGTGAACTTGCACTCGGGATAGTTGGAGCAGGCGATGAACGCACCGAAGCGGCCACCGCGCAGCGCCAGCTTGCCCTCGCCGCAATTCGGGCAGAGGCGCGGGTCGCTGCCGTCGCCCTTGTCGGGGAAGAGATAGGGCGCGAGGAACGTGTCCAGTTCGGCCGTCACCTCCGACGGCTTCTGCTCCATCACCTCGGCGGTCTTGGGCTTGAAGTCCCGCCAGAAGGCTTCCAGCACCGCCTGCCAGTTGGCGCGGCCGCCGGAGATGTCGTCCAGCTCCTCCTCCAGCTCGGCGGTGAAGTCGAAGCTCACATATTTCTCAAAGAAGCGCTCCAGGAACGCCGTCACCAGACGGCCGCTCTCCTCGGCATGGAAGCGGTTCTTCTCGATCCGCACATATTCGCGATCCTTGATGGTCTGGAGGATCGACGCATAGGTGGAGGGGCGCCCGATCCCCAGCTCCTCCATCTTCTTGACGAGGCTGGCCTCGGAGAAGCGCGGCGGCGGCTGGGTGAAGTGCTGCTCGGCGCGCACGCCCTTCACGGCCGGCGAGTCGCCTTCCTTCAGGCGCGGCAGGCGGCGGCTTTCCTCATCGCCCTCATCATCGCGGCCTTCTTCGTAGAGCGCCAGATAGCCGGGGAAGAGCACCACCTGACCGGTGGCGCGAAGCCCAAGCTGGCCAGTGCCGTCAGCAAAGTCGACCGTGGTGCGCTCCAGGCGGGCCGACGCCATCTGGCTCGCCAGCGCGCGCTTGAAAACCAGCTCGTAGAGGCGCGCATGATCGCCCGAGGCGGCGCGATCGCGCGAGAAGTCGGTCGGGCGGATCGCCTCGTGGGCTTCCTGTGCGTTCTTCGCCTTGGTCTGGTATTGGCGCGGCTTGTCGGGAACGTAGCCGCCATCATAGCGCTCGGCGATCGCCAGCCTCGCAGCGGAGATGGCGCTCTCGTCCATCTGCACGCCGTCGGTCCGCATGTAGGTGATCAGGCCGTCCTCGTAGAGCGACTGCGCCACCCGCATCGTGTGGCTGGCCGAGAAGCCGAGCTTCCGCGCCGCCTCCTGCTGGAGCGTCGAGGTGGTGAAGGGCGGCGGAGGATTGCGGGTGAGCGGCTTAGTCTCAACCGAGACGACCGCGAGACGCGCGGCCTCGACGGCGGCCTTGGCGGCCTTGGCATCGCCTTCCTTGCCGATCGTCAGGCGCTCGATCTTCTCGCCCTTCCACTTCACCAGACGCGCGGCGAAGGGGACGGCATCCTGCTCCATGTCGGCCGTGACCGACCAATATTCCTGTGGACGGAACGCCTCGATCTCGCGTTCGCGATCGACCACGAGGCGCAGCGCCAC
>DATGEV010000285.1:0-2028 GCA_035309885.1 Sphingomonas sp. | reverse complement strand
TGCCGTTGAGCAGCAGCTCGGCGTCGGCGGGCTTGTCGGCCTTGAGCAGCGGCCGCGCCTTGAGCGCGAGGTTGGACGCGGCGAGATCGCCGGCGGTGGGCCGGGCGGCGATGCGGCGGGGCGCGCCGTTGACCCATTCGAGATCGCGCGGCGCGGGCAGCACCGGCAGATCGGTGACGCCGCGCTTCCTCGCCAGCAGCACCAGTTGCGGCGTCTGTGGCAGGTCGGGGGCGGCGGCGATCAGCGTGATGAGATCGGCGCTTTCGACGCGCGGGCTGTTCTTGGCGAGGAAGAGTTCGGCGCGCGCCACCGGTGTCAGCACGCCATCGCCCGCCGCCGCGAGCCCCGCCTGCGCGTCAGACCAGCGACCTCCGCGGATCGCATCGAACACCGACGCATAGGCCTGGCGCTGCTGCGGCGTGAGGATAGCGCCGGAACTCGCCGTAACGGTGGTGAGCACGGGTGCGGGAGCGATGCTCTCCGCGCGCAGCGTGACCGGCGGCGGCAACGCGTCCGATGCGGCCAGTGCCGGCGCGGCGGCCAGCACCAGCGTAAGCGCGGTCCCGAGACCGGTCGGGAGGCGGAAGATCACGAGGCGAGCACTCCAAGCAGCAGGCGCATATCCGACCAGCTCGCCGCCTTGAGGGCGGGCATGCGGCGCAGATGGCGCGGGTGGAAGGTGGCGATCGCAGGGACCGTACCACCTTCGTGCTGAACGGAACGTAACCCGCCGCGCGTCGCCAGCGCCTCCTCGCCGATCAGCCAGCGCGCAGCCTCGTCGCCGAACAGGATCAGCGCGCGGGGCTTCGCGAGAGCGATATGATGGCGCATCAGCCGGGCGAGGGCCTCGCCCTGCCGCGCGTCGAGCCGGCCGGCGGGACGCACGGGGGAGAGCGGGGCGGTGTAGATGGTCGCGCGATCGCGTCCCATCGCGGCGAGCATCGCGTCGAACAGCCGCGCGGTTTCGCCTGCGAACAGGTGACCGGCCTCGGCATCGCCCGGATCGGGCATGTCCGCGATGATCATCAGCCCGGCGCCGGGATCGCCCGCGGGCGCCACACGTCGGCCCGGCGGCGCGGCGTTGGGGATATAGTCGCCCTCTGCCAGCAGCGCGTGCAGGCCTTCCAGCGTGTCGGGAAGGGTTGCGGGTGCCGGCGCGGCCTCAATGGGCGCAGCGATCGGCGGCGGGGAGGGCGAGTCGGAAACAGCCACGGAAATGGACGCAGGACGGGGCGGCGGGGCGAGCCAATCGCGCACGCTCTCGTCCGCGAGGCTGTCCACACCGGCGTCGGCCCACCAGCCGAGCGCGCTCGCGACGACGTCGCGAAACCGATGATCCCCCCCGTTCAGCACAAATACCCCTTGGACCGAGGTTGACGCAGCCGTCAATCTCGGGGCACCGGCTATCTGGCCAAAACGTTGTGGGCCTGCGGCAATTCGCCAATATGCGCGATGCCGTAATGGCGTGAGAGAGGGGAGTGACGATGTCCGAACGCGAATCGATGGCTTATGATGTCGTCATCGTCGGCGCGGGCCCAGCCGGCCTCGCCGCCGCGATCCGGCTCAAGCAGCGCGCCGATGCCGATGGCCGCGAGCTGTCGGTCTGCGTGCTGGAGAAGGGCTCCGAAGTTGGCGCACACATCCTGTCGGGCGCGGTCGTCGATCCGATCGCGCTCAACGAGCTGATCCCCAACTGGAAGGAACTCGACAGCCCGCTCACCGTGCCGGTGGTGGAAAACCATCATTGGGTGCTGAGCAGGGGCGGCAAGTGGCAAATGCCCCACTTCGCGATGCCGAGCTTCATGAACAACAAGGGCACCTACACGCTCTCGCTCGGCAATCTGTGCCGCTGGCTGGCCGGCCAGGCCGAGGCGTTGGGCGTCGAGATTTTCCCCGGCTTCGCGGCGGCCGAGATCCTGTTCGACGAGGACGGTGCGGTGAAGGGCGTCGCCACCGGCGATCTCGGCATCGCGCGGGACGGCACGCACAAGGGCGAGTACCAGCCGGGCATGGAGCTGCACGGCCGCT
>DATGEV010000284.1:0-3200 GCA_035309885.1 Sphingomonas sp. | reverse complement strand
AGGTCGGATGGCTGGGCGCCCGGTTGCAGTCGATCACCAGCCGCGAATAGGTCTGCAGCACCGCGGCCGCGTCGAGCAGCTCCGATAGCGACTCCGTCACCGCGGCGATGCCGATATCCCAGGCGATGTGCCGGCTGCGCTCGCTCTCGTCGAGGCCGAGCGTGCCGAGCGCGCGGGGGATCAGCCGCCCGGCGTGGTCGGCGGCGAGGACAAAGTCGGAGGCCCCGCGCGGCCGCAGCACGCGGGCCGGCGCTGGCTCGTCCAGGGCGAGGAGGTTCGAGTCGGGCGAGGTCATCGCCCGATCTTGCCACGCTTCAGTAGATTTCGGCGTATTTGGCGCAGATATCGGCCGGGCTCAGCCCTTCGACGACGTGCAATTCCGCGCGCTTGAAGCGTAGATAGCAGTCGAAAAACTCATCGCCAAACCAGTCGCGCGCGGTTTTGCTCTCGGCCAGCAGAGCCAACGATTCGTCGAGCGAGCGTGGCAACGGCTTGGCGCCGGTTTCGCGGCGCTCGGCATCGCTCATATCCCAGAAGCTGCGGTCGCTCTCGGGCGGCAAGCTCAGCTTGCGCCTGATCCCGTCGAGCCCGGCCCAAACCAACGCGCCGAGCGCCAGATACGGGCTCGCAGTGGCGTCGGCGACGCGGTATTCGAGGTTGAAATTATGCGCCGCCGGGGGTCCAAAGATCGGGCAGACGCGCAAGCTCGCGCCGCGGTCCTGCAAACCGATATTGGCCCAGGTCGGCGCCCAGCGGTCGGGCCGCAGCCGGAAATAGGAGGGGGGCGACGGCGTGGTGATCGCCGTCAGCATCGGCATGTTGTCGAGAACGCCGGCGACAAAAGCCTCGCCTTCCTTGGCGATCCGCCAGGGCGCGTCGGGGTTGTAGAGCACGGGCTTTTCCGCCGTGTCGCGCAGGCTGAAATGGATATGCGTGCCGTTGCCGATGCCGTCCGGGTCGAGAATCGGGGCGAAGATCGCGCGATGGCCGAGGCGATGGGCGACCGAGCGCGCCAGCTCGCGGGAGATCACCGCTTCGTCGGCGGCGCGCAAACCCCGCGCCGGCCCGATGGTCATCTCGTATTGGCGCGGCCCGTATTCGGGGAGGAACGTGTCCGGCACCAGCCCCGCCGTGCGCAGCGCCGCGGTCAGGTGTTCGCCGAACCTGCCCTGGCGGCGCCAAGCGTCGAGCGAATAGGTCGCGCCGGGCCGCTCGTCCACCCCGGTATAGGTGAACTCCTGCTCGAACGCCGCGACCATGGTGAATCTCGCCTCGCGCTCCAGCGCTTCCAGCGCGCGGCGCAGGAAGTCGCGCGGGCAGCAGGCCCAGAACTGGCCGAAGATATTGGTGATATCGCCAAGATAGAAGCGTTCGGCGGCGGCGCCATCGAACTCGACCTCGACAAAGGTGCTGGCGTCCGGGACCAGCATCAAATCGCCTTCGGTACCGTAGGGCGTGTCGAGGATCGGCCCGAACGGCGACATCATGATGTTGCTGGGCGCGAGGCCGACCCCTTCGCGCAGGCGCTGCGACAGCTCGGTCTGGGCGAAACCCTTGCCGCGAACCAGCCCGGCCAGGTCGCAAGTGCCAACGAAAATGAGCGCTTCGCTTTCCACGATCAGGCCCCGATGGATAAACCAATGCGATTATTCACGCCGGATGGTTAATTTTTCTTCACGGCGGCGGTCAAACGCCGATGGTTTCCCGCTCCCGGCCCGGCATGTCCCTGGGCAGATCGATGCGGAACCCGCCCGATTGCCGTCGCCACAGCGCCGCATAGGCGCCGCCCCGGTCGAGCAGCTGCTCGTGGGTCCCCTCCTCGACGATGCGGCCGCGGTCGAGCACGATCAGCCGGTCCATCCGGCAGATCGTCGACAGGCGGTGGGCGATGGCGATCACCGTGCGCCCTTCCATCAGCGCGTCGAGCTGCTCTTGGATCGCCGCCTCGACCTCGGAATCGAGCGCCGAGGTCGCCTCGTCGAGCACCAGGATCGGCGCGTCCTTGAGGATGACACGGGCGAGCGCGATGCGCTGACGTTGCCCGCCCGACAATTTGACCCCGCGCTCGCCGCATGGGCGTCGAACGCCGTGCGGCCATGCCAATCCTCCAGCCCCTCGATGAACTCGGTCGCGTGCGCGCGCCGCGCCGCATCCTCGATCTCCGCTTCGCTCGCCTCGGGCCGCCCGTAGCGGATGTTGTCGCGGATCGAGCGATGCAGCAGCGAGGTGTCCTGCGTCACCATGCCAATCTGCGCGCGCAGGCTCTCCTGGGTCAGCCCGGCGATGTCCTTTCCGTCGACCAGGATGCGGCCCTGCTCGGGCCGGTAGAAGCCGAGCAGCAGATGCACCAGCGTCGATTTGCCGGCGCCCGACCGGCCGACCAGCCCGACCCGCTCACCCGGCGCGACGTCGAGGTCGAGCCCGCGCAGCACCCCGCCGCGGCGCGGGCTGCGGCCATAGTCGAAATGCAAATTCTCGAAGCGCACCGCGCCAAGCGCCCGCGGCAGCTCGGCCGCGCCCGGTTCGTCGGGCATCTGCCGCGGCACCGCGATCGAGCGCATGCCGTCCTGCACCTGACCGATATTGTCGAAGATATTGGCGATCTGCTGCGCCACCCAGCCGGCGATGTTGCCGATCTGCCAGGCCATCGGGATCGCCATCGCCACCGTGCCGACCGGCACGCTGCCGTTCGCCCACAGCGCGATCGCCAGCCCGCCGGTGCCGGTCAACAGCGACGCGTTCATCAGGATCAGCGAGATGCCCCAGGCCGAGGTCATGCGCAGCTGGCGGCGATAGGCGTCGGTGTGCTCGTCGACCGCTTCGCGGACGAAGGCGTCTTCGTCGCGGGCGCGGGCGAAGAGCTTCACCGTCAGGATGTTGGTGTAGCTGTCGACGACGCGGCCGGTGACCTCGGAGCGCATCTCCGACATGCGCCGCGAGCGCTCGCGCATGCGCGGCAGGAACATCCGCAACACTGCGGCATAGGTCGCAAACCACAGCAGGATTGGCACCGCCAGCCGCCAATCCGCCCGGCCGAGCACCAGCGCCGCGCTGCTGCCATAGACCAGGATGTACCAGACCGCGTTGATGCTGGAGACGACGCTGTCCCTGAGCGCCGGGCCGGTCTGCATCACCCGGTTGGCGATGCGGCCGGCGAAATCGTTCTGGAAGAAGGTCCAGCTCTGGCGCACCACGTGCCA
>DATGEV010000283.1:0-13196 GCA_035309885.1 Sphingomonas sp. | reverse complement strand
AAATTCGCCCCGCGCGGCCAGTCGGCACCAGAATTCCCAATCCTCGCTCAGGCGGATGCCGGAGTCGAAGCCGCCGAGCGCGCGCGCGGCCTCGGTACGGATCAGCACATGGCCGCCATTGGCGAGGAAATTGCCGCGCAGCATCGTCTCGAGCACGTCGCCATCGGGGTAAAGGTGGCGGGCAAGCGGCTTCTGCCCGGGATAGGGAGCGCCGCCGGGCAGGATCTTGAGGAAGGTTCCGAACGCCGCGACCGCCGTCGGGCGTGCCGCGAGCGCGGCGGCGAGGCGGGCAAGCGCGGTCGGGTGCAGCACGTCGTCGCCGTCGAGGAACATCACATGGTCGCCGATGGCCAGCGACAGGCCGTGATTGCGCGCAACAGAGACGCCGGCATTGGCTTGCTGCACCAGCGTAATACGACTGTCATCGAGCGACCGGACTCGCGCCGCGGTCGCGTCGGTCGAACCGTCATCGACGACGATGCAGCGCCAGCGGCCGTGCGTCTGGGCTATGACGGATGTCAGGCACGGCAGGACGAAGCCCGCGACGTTGTAGGTCGGGATAACGACGGTAATCTCAGGCTCGGACATGATACTCCTTCCGAGGCGGCGGCCTCGGAGGCCCAACAAACGGGAGCCCCCATGGTTCAGGCCAGCGTAATCGTACCGGCCTTCAACGCGGCCGAATATATCGAGCCTGCCATCGCTTCTGCAACGCAGCAACAAGGCTGCGAACTGGAAGTCATCGTGGTGGATGACCGGTCGACCGATGACACGCGCGAACGGGTGCGGCGGATGGTGGTCGCGGACCCTCGCGTGACGCTGCTGGCGCTGCCGCAAAATGGCGGGCCGTCGATGGCGCGCAATGCCGGGATCGCGGCGGCGCGCGGCAAATGGATTGCGCTGCTCGATGCCGACGACAGTTTCGAGCCTGGCCGGCTGGCAACGCTGGTCGCGCTGGCCGAGGAGCAGAAGGCGGATCTCGTCGCCGACAATCTGATGCTGGTCGATCAAGCAAGCGGATCGGCGATGCCGATGATGGAACCGGGCTTCCTGCCCGCGCCGCGCATGATCGATCTGCCCGAATTCATCGCGCGCAACATCTCCACGTCCGACGCGCCGCGCACCAATTACGGCTTCCTGAAGCCGCTGATGCGCCGCGGTTTCCTCGCGCAATATGGCTTGCGATATGACGAGCACGTCCGTTTCGCGGAGGACTTCGCGCTCTATGTCGACTGCTTGCGCGCCGGTGCGCAATGGTGGCTGCATCCTGAGCCGATGTACCGCTACCTCGTCCGCCCGGATTCGCTGACGCAGGTGCAGACCACCGGCGACCTCGACCGGCTGCGCCGGCGCCAGCGACAACTGCTCGCCGAGGCGAAGCGGACACGCGATCATCGCTTCGCGGCTCTGTTGCGGCGTCACCTCCGCAATGTCGATCGCTGCTATTATTATCGCGGCTTCACCGACGAGCTGAAGGCCCGGCGGCCCGGCGCTGCGCTGGGCTATCTGTTCGGCGGGGCGGACAGCGTGCCGTTGGTGATGCGCGAAGGCGCGCGACAGTTCCCGATCGTACTGCGCAAGGCGTTGCGCGGTGGCTATGGCCGGCCCGCTGAGACCGCGCGGTGAGCGAGGCCGCGACCGTGGCGGCCCCGGCCTTCTCGCCCGGTGGCGATGCGCGTGCGCTGAAGGCGCGCTCGGCCAAGGGTGCGGCCATGACGCTGATCGGGCAGGGGGCGAAGTTCGTTCTCCAGTTCGGCAGCCAGGTGGCGCTGGCGCGGTTGTTGCTGCCGGCGGATTTCGGTCTGCTGGCGATGGTCGGGCCGATGGTGGCGGCGGCGTTGCTGCTGACCGACCTTGGCCTCTCGACCGCGACGATCCAGCGGCCAACGATCAGCCAGTCGGAGCTGTCGAGCCTGTTCTGGCTCAATGTGCTGATCGGATGCGGGCTTGCCGGAGCGGCCGTGCTGGCCGCGCCGTTGGTGGCGGCCTTCTATGCGACACCGGCGGTGATGCCGATCATGGCGACGATGGCGGTCGCGTTGCTGCTCTCCAGCCTTGCTGCGCAACACATGGCGATCCTCAACCGGCGGATGTGCTTCGGCGCGATCGCGATGGTCGAGGTCGGAGCCTTGAGCGTCGGCGTCGTGGTCGGGGTCGGCGCGGCGCTGTCCGGCCTCGGCTATTGGTCGCTGGTGGCGATGCAGATCGCCAACGGCGCAGCGACGCTGGCGATGGCGTGGGGCTTTTCGCGATGGCGCCCATTACGCCCCGGCATCCAGCGCGACGCGCTGCACCTCATCCGCTTCGGCGGCACGGTGACCGGCTATAATCTGCTCGGCTACCTCATCACCAATCTCGACAATATTCTGATCGGCGCGCGCTTCGGGGCAGGGCCGCTCGGTATTTACGATCGCGCCTACAAGCTCATGTTCCAGCCGCTGTGGCAGATGACCGCCCCGGCAGCCAGGGTCGCGGTGCCGCTGCTCTCCCGTCTCGCCGACGATGCCGCCGAATATCGCAGCGCCTATCTCGCGATACTGCGCGGCATATTGGCGCTGACGACGCCGGGCATCCTCGTCGCGATTGTCTTTGCCAAACCGGTGATCGTCGTGCTGCTGGGCGAACGCTGGGCGGTGTCGGCCCCGATCTTCGCGTGGCTCGGCGTTTGCGCTCTGACGCTCCAGCTGCGTCAGGCGGCGTCTTGGCTGTTTGTGAGCCAGGGCCGCGCCGAAGAGCAGCTCAAATGGGGCGGCATCGGATCGATGGCGATCATCGCGGGCTATTTCGTCGGCATCGTCTGGGGACCCAAGGGTGTCGCGGTCTCGGCGGCGATCGCGAGCGCGTTTTTCCAGATTCCGATGATGTGGTGGGCCGCGACCCGCTCGGGTCCGGTCGGCCGGGGCGACGCGCTGCGTTTGCTGGTGCCACTCGGTACGGCGACCATGATCAGCGGAGCAGTGCTGGCGCTGCTCGGCGGCAGCCCGATCTGGTCGAGCTTGCTCGGCCTGATGGTCGCGGTGGTGCTGGCCTACATGCTGTTCCTGGGGGTGCTGGCGCTCTTCCCGAGCGGGCGTGCACCGTTGGCGAGGGCCGTGGAGATGGCGCGTAAGTGGCTGAGCCGCACGCGCGCCGCCTGAAAGTCCGCGCGGCCGTCAGCCGGCGCGGACGGCCTCGATCAATTGGGCCTTGGCTGCTTCCAGCTGGCCCAATCGATCGGCGAAGATCGCGTCTCCGCTGAGGAAGCTCTCGCTGGTCGCGACGGCGCGCAACGCCTTGACGGCGGCCGACACGCGCGGTCCGTCGAGCGAGGAGATCGCGCCCTTGAGCAGCTTCTTCACTCCGCTCGGCGCCTGGAAGGCGTCGATGACCTTGGGCTCATCGCGATAGCGTCGCGCAAAATCCTCCAGCAATTCGGCATCGGTCTGCTGCGCGGCGTTGGCATGGGCGACGCTCCGCCCGCTCGCGCGCGTCAGCCGGGTGATCCGCTCATAGCGGAAGGATTCGAGATGCGCGGTCGGCGGCAGCGCCACCGGCTTGTAGGGCAGGTCGAGCGAGGACGCCCAATCGCGCCATTTGAAGATACTGACCTCCGGCGAGATCATCACCGGGATCCACGGGATGCGCAGCGTATCCGCGACAATCGCGCCATGCATCGCCTCGGTGACCACCAGCCTGGCGCGCGCATAGCAGGCGAGGATCCGGTCGGGCGTCCATTGCGGATTGACGAAAGTCAGGCCGGCCCGCTCGGCGGCTTCGCGCCAGCGGCTGTTTACCAACGTGCGATGGTGGGGCATGAACAGCACCGCGTCGCGCTGTGTGGCCGGTTGCACCAGTTCCGGCAGGCGCGCCAGCAGTGCCGCGCTGTCGGTCACCGCCGCTTGGGGCTGCTCGATCAGGGCGGCCGTGAGCGGGCCGCGGACCGCGAGGAAGGTCCAGCGTTGCCGATCGTCCGGAAGCCGCCCATAAGCTGCGCCCGAGCCGAGCACGAACACGCGCTTGCCGGCGGTCTCGACATTGCGAAAGCGTGCCTGGTCGAGCAGGCTGCCGATGCCGACCAGCACCGTATCGGGCGCGGACCGCACATCCTGCGGCAGCAGGTGCGGCCACATCACTTCGTTGAGGTCGTCGCCGAAATTGCCGACGGCATCCTTATAATAGACGATCAGCACGGTGATCCTGTCGGTTAGGAGGCGCGCCTGAGCGCAAAAGGGGCGACGCGAGCGTGCCGTCATGCCGATCCCGCATCGCAACATGGTAGGTGCATGCAAGCCGCCCGCGTGCGACGCGCGGCATGCCGTGCTTCAAACACGGCTGCCTTCCGGTACCTCGAGGCGTTAGGCGAGGCGGCATCCGCGACCCGTGGCGCGGATTCGTTGGCTTGGGGCTGCGGCATGGAGGGGGGCTTCGGCACGACCATGGACGGCGGTGAGAACGGTCGTGCCCCGCGGCAGTTCCGGACGATCGTGCGGACGAGGTGGGAGAGCGCGTGGGTCCCCAGCATCGCGTAGCGCAATGGGTCGATCGGGCTCAGCGCGATCGCTGTATCGGCGTGCCGTTGGGCCTCCTCGCCCATGCCGAGCACCGTTTCCGCGCATGCGCGTGCATAGATTCCCTGCGCATAGTTGGGACAAAGCGCGATCGCACGATCGAGCCAGCTGAGGCTGCCTTCGACATTGTCGGTCAACCACAGCGAACGCCCCAGGGTGAAATTCGCGAAGGGATCCAGGGGATCGATCTCAAGCGCGTGTTCCAAACAGCGGAACGAGGAACCCCGTGCGATGACGAACAGCCAGCGCAGCCGGCACAGCTCGGCGACCACCCCGTGCGGCAGCGCGTCGGCGATCAGGGCATGCTGCCCGGCGTCCCCGGCGAATCCGAACGGCAGGACGGCGATCGACGGCCTGTTCGATTCCTCGACGGTGGCGATCGCCTCCCCGTCCTGAATGGCGGCCCGTCGAACCTCACCGGTATCGGCAGGCTCTCGACCGGGCCGACGAAGCGGAAGCCCATGCCATGGATCGTCCGGATCATCCGCTGCTGGTGGCCATCGTCCAGCAATGCATGGCGCGCCGACTTGATGCGGCTCGCGATCGCGGAATCCGAGACGATCCGGCCCTTCCAGATCGTCTCGATGATTTCATCCTTGGTGACGAGGCGGTCGCGATGGTCGACCAGCAACAGCAGAATAGAAAGCACTTGGGGTTCGACCGCTACCGCCGATCCCGCCCTGCGGAGCTCGAACCTGCCGGGGTCCAGCTCGAACTCGCCAAGCCGATACGCCATTGCCGCGAATTTATCACATCCGGCCAATCTCCGGAAAATCTCCATGCCGTCTTCAAGCATCGCGGTCCGCCGCCGGATACTATGATGCCGTCCGTCCGGAATGCCCGAACGGTAAAACCCAGAGCGCGGAGGATGACATGCCACTGGTAACGATCGACGTGATCGAGGGCGACTTCACGCCGGCCCAGAAGCGCAGGCCGGTCAAACAGGTCACGGAGGCCGTGGTTTCGGTGGAGGGTGAGGCGCTGCGTTCGGTCACCTGGGTGCGCGTGCAGGAGTTTCAGGGTGGCGATTGGGCGATCGGCGGTCAGCCGATGCACGCCGCCGATGTGCATGCACTCGCCGGCTGAAAGCCACCGGTTGCGCGCGACGTTCGCGGGCCTCGGAGAGAAGGGCGGTTATCACGCCGCGTCTGTTTGTCGGAGTTGCGTGTGCCCAACCTAACCGATCCTTGTCCGGTCAGATGCCACCGGCAATACGAGGAGAATGACGATGAAGGAGCGGCTCGGTAGATTCTTCAACATCCTCACCTGCGCCACATGTTCGGTGCTGATTTCGTCCCTTCTGGTGGCGGCGTCGTTCGGGCCCGTGCAGATGTGATCGACAGGAACCGCGCCTGATGGGCGGTAGCATCCGGCACCGGCGATGCGCCAGCGATGCCGCCGACTTTTTGCTGTGGCCATTGCCTGATGAAGACGCCCGCTTCCAATCGGGCGTCGTCATCAAGACCCGAGAGCCACCGAAGATGATCGCTCGACAGATGTAACATTTCGCCGCTACCTTCTGCTGGTGAGCCAGCGCAATGTCCTGTCACTACTATTGCTGATCGCCGTGATCACCGTCCGCCAGATCATGGCCGACTATATCCCGACCACGCTCACCGCCTATGCCTCGCTGCCAGCGAGGGTGCGTTCGAACACGCTGCTGAGCGATGGACGGACCGCTGACGCCCAGCTGACCGACCAGCTCGCGCTCCTCGAGAAGCAGATGGACCAGGTGGTCGACAGTCTCTCGCGCGGAGACCTGCTGGCGCTTGAGACATAGGGCCGCTTCCTTGAGGAGAAGTTCGCCTCGTCGGACCTGTTCACATCGTAAGGGCACAATAAGCAATAATAGGAGGATGGGATGACCGAGATGGGCCGCTTCATCGAAGCGAATGGGGTTCGCCTCCATTATGTCGAGGAGGGGCAGGGGCCGCTCGTTCTTCTCTGCCATGGCTGGCCGGAATCCTGGTACAGCTGGCGCCACCAGATCTCCGCGCTGGCCGCGGCTGGCTATCGGGTCGTGGCGCCCGATCAGCGGGGCTATGGCGCCAGCGATACACCCGGCGAAGTCGAGGCCTATGACATCGCGCAACTGGTCGCCGACATGGTCGGCCTCGTCGCGGCACTGGGCAAGGAACGCGCGGTGGTGATCGGTCATGACTGGGGCAGCATCGTTGCCGCCCATGCCGCTCTTCTACGTCCCGACGTCTTCCGCGCGCTGGGATTGCTCAGCGTTCCCTATGTGACGCGCCGGACGACGCGCCCCGCGACGCGCTTCGAAGGCGTCACGCAAGACCGCGAATTCTACCAGGCCTATTTCCAGCAGCCCGACCGCATCGAGCGCGAGCTGGAAGAAGATATTCGCCGATCCCTGCTCGGCATCCTCTATACCGCCGCCGGCGACCGGGTGCGCGAGCGACCGGAGGATCGGCGGACCTTCGTGTTCTTCGAGAAGGACACGCGCCTCGTCGATCACCTCATCGTGCCGAACGATCTACCTCGCTGGCTGTCGTCCGACGATCTCGACATCTATACGCGCCAGTTCGAGGCATCCGGGTTTCGGGGGCCGATCAACTGGTATCGCAATCTGGATCGCAACTGGGCGATTACGCCCTTCCTCCAGGGTGCGCGCATCCAGCAGCCGACGATCTACATCGCCGGTTCGGTCGACGGCGTGCCGCTGATGCTGGCCAGCGACGTCGCCGCGATGGACAAGACGATCCCGAACCTCAGAGGCACGCACATCATCGACGGTGTGGGGCACTGGACGCAGCAGGAGGCGCCCGACGAGGTGAACCGGCTGCTCCTGGACTTCCTCGCCAGCCTCGCCGCCGACTAGAGTGTCGACGGACGGCGCAGGCCGAGCAGCACATTTCCCTCGGTGGTGAGATAGTTGCGCTGATAGTCGAAGCGCGGCGTGTCCGAGAACAGCAGATAATAATACTTCATCTGCTCGGACCACCAGTAACCGGGGCAATGATCAGCCTGTCGCTTGGGAGCGGCGGTCATGTCGGCGAGGTCGGTGTAGCCATAGGCGGCCTTGTTCCAGCGCTTCATTGCCAGGAAGTGCGTGCGGCCGATCTCCCGCCAGCGTGTCCGGCCGTCGAGCAGCCACAGGTTGAAGGCGGCATCGGCGAGCTCGGGCCGCAGCGCGTTGGTCACGCTGGTGGGCTTGCCGCTTTGGTAGTCATAGCCTTCGGGCAGGATGCCGAAGCGATCCTGCACCGCTGCCCAGCTTTCGGTGAGCGCCGCGCCTTCCTTCATCGCGCCGCCCTGGCCCAGCAGCCCGCCATAGAAGGAGGCGAGCTCGTCCTGTTCGGTAGAAACGATCCGGCCGGTCTCGAAATCGACGTCGGCGATCCAGAGTTGTCCCTTCCGCCAATCTTGCTGGTGGCGGAGGATGGCGGCGGTGCACACCTCGTACATGTGGCGGCATTCGGCATCGCCGAACAGCTGCCAGCTGTCCCACAGATATTCGTAGAAGCTGTCGGCGTAGGAGCCCACCGTCGCGCGCTTATCCAGCCACTCGCCGGTCCGCGCATCGATCCGCACCGCCAGCAGATCGAGCTTCGAGCGGCGTGCGAACAGTGCCACCATCGCCTTCTTCGCGACAGTGCCATAGCGCGGGTCGCCGGTGAGGCGGCTGAGCGTGCCCCATTCGGGCAGGAAGCTGCCGATCTCGGCCGGATTGCTTTCGGGATCGCGGACCGCACCGGTCTTGAGGTTGACGAAGCGATAGGGGAAGCCGGTGGGCGTGTCGAACGCCGGCAGCAGCCGCTCGGCGAGATCCTTGGCCTTGGCGAGCAGCACCGGATCGCCGCAGGCATGATGTGCCGACAACAGCCCGCCGACCAGCCGGATCGATGTCTCGAACACTGACACCTCGCCATCGACGGCGAAATCGGCATGGGCCTTCACCCAATCGACACCGTCCTGGAAACGGCTGTCGAGGCCCATCACCCACAGCGTGTCGAGCGCTTCGATCAGGCTCAGGCCAAGATGATGACCCTTGAGCGGGAAGCTGGAAGACGTGCCGCTCACCGGCTTGATCTCGTCCTTGCCCCAGGCGTGCTCGCGATAGAGATCCCAGGCCCAGGCCATTTCGGCCTTCACATCCTCGCCGAGCGCGTGCCAGTCGGAACCTCCGCCGGTCGGTGCCGCCCGTGCGGTCGCGATGCCGGCCCCGAGCGCCGCTAGGGTCCCCGCCATCACGTCACGCCTGCCGATCCGCATTCCGCACCTCCTGCCGAAGTCGCGTGCCTTAGCGGTTCGAACGGCTCGGCCACAATGCCGATCGGAGCGTGATCGACGACCAGCCATCTGAACCGGCGCAGCCGAAGCGGCGATTGCACGGTGTCGCCAGCCCTTCTATCGGACGGTGTGGCTGGTCTTGAGCGAGGGCGATATGCGAACGCAGCGCTTTGATTTCACCAACGAAGCGGGTGCCCACCTCTCGGGGCGTCTCGAGGAGCCCGATGCGCCGGCGCGGGCTTGGGCCGTGCTCGCCCATTGTTTCACCTGCGGCAAGGACAACCTGGCCTCCGTGCGCATCGCGCGCGCGCTGGCGCGGCGGGGGATCGGCACGCTCCGCTTCGATTTCGCGGGCCTTGGTGGAAGCGAGGGGGCCTTTGCCACCGGCTTCAGCGCCGACGTCCGCGATCTGGTGTCGGCCGTAGGGGCGATGGCAGCGGCGGGAATGCCTCCCAGTTTGCTGGTCGGCCACAGCCTGGGTGGAGCGGCCGCAATCGCGGCGGCGGGCGCCCTTCCGACGATCGCCGCGGTGGTGACGATCGGCGCTCCGTTCGATGTGGCCCATGTGCTCCAGGCATTTGATTCGGATACGCTCCGGCAGATCGAAGAACGGGGCGAAGCGGAGGTGCGTCTTGCCGATCGCGCCTTCCACGTCGGCAAGGGCTTCGTCCATGATGTGCAGGAGCAGGATCAGGCGCAGCGGATCGCGTCGTTGCGGCGCCCGCTGCTCGTCCTCCACGCGCCTCGCGACACGGTTGTCGGCGTCGATCATGCCAGCCGGATCTTTCTCGCCGCGCATCATCCCAAGAGCTTCGTCTCGCTCGACGATGCCGACCATCTGCTCAGCCGGACGGCGGATGCCGACTATGCCGCCGGAGTGATCACGAGTTGGGCCTCGCGCTATCTGCCGCCGGCCGAGGAAACGCGATCGGCCGGGCAGGAGGGCGAGGTCGTTGCCGAGGAAACCGGTGCCGGGCGGTTTCAGGTGGCGATCCACGCAGGCGGAATCCGATTACTCGCGGACGAGCCCGAAGCGGTCGGCGGACTGGGCTCGGGTCCGACTCCCTATGATCTGCTCTCGGCCGGCCTGGCCGCGTGCACGACCATGACCTTGCGCATGTATGCTGAGCGAAAGGGCTGGCCTGTCGAGCAGATCCGGACGTCGGTCGGCCATGCGAAGGACGTCGGGGCATCGCCACCGGACCTCTTCACGCGGCACTTCTCCGTCAGGGGCGCATTGGCCTCCGAGCAGCGCGCGCGCCTCACCGAGATCGCGAACATGTGCCCGGTCCATCGAACATTGACCCAGGGCGCGCGCGTCGAAACTGTCCAATGCACCGAGGCACCGGCTGCCGAGCGTGTGCAGGCCCATGCCGATGACATGGCCGAGGTTCTGGATATCACCGCCTGAGCGGCAGTGTCGGCGGGATTACCAGTCGTCCTGGTTGGCGTAGCGCGAGGCACTTTGGGTGGACGGCAGATCGCGCGCCTTGAGGCGCTGGAAGATCTTCGACGTCCGCCACATCTGGGCGCTGAACGGTACGAAGCGTGGGGTCAGACGGCCCAGCAGGAAACCCTCGCGATAGGCCTCTCTTGCCGAACTCAGGGCAATCGCCTGATCATGCTCGGCCTGCGCCGTCATCGCCGAGATTAATTTTTTAGCCAGCACAGAGGGAGATGCCGCGCCAGCGTTGCTCAACGTTTTTTCCAGCTCTTCTGCAAGCAACAGAGCGCGGGAGGCGTGATTGTCTGCGACCATGAAAGCGGCCTACGCCGTCAAAAGTTAACAGGTTGCGACAGTAAACGAAATGACGGCGGCTATCTGCGACGGTCCGGAGCTTTGCTGCGGCAGTGCTTCAGTGAGCCGCCGGCTGGGGTGGGTGGTGGCGCTCGCTGGTGAGAACGGCGCAGATCCGCCGCGCCCTTTCCCGCACCATCGTGAGATGCTCGGCGACGAATCGCGGGGGCAGGCCATCCACGATGCCGCCGAAATGGATATGCTCGGCGGGCTGCATGGCGAAGGCACGGGCCAGATAGTCATCGAACACCGTCTGCAGCGACAACGACTGCCCCTGTTCGGCAAGCCAAGGCTCGCGCGCGGCGGAGGAGGTGAAGCTGACGAGGCGCTTGCCGCCCAGCAGGTTGTGCCAGGCGCGATCCTGCACGGCGCGCGCGGTCACACCCGCGCCCAGCACACGATCGACATAGCCCTTGAGCATGGCCGGGGGTGTACCGAACCAGATCGGGTAGACGAATACGAATACATCGCCACCTTGGATCATGTTCAACTCGTCCTCGACGTCGGGGGACGGGAGGAAGGGCCGGCGCCCGGGTCGCTCGTCCTGGCGCAGGATGGGATCGAAATGCATCGCATAGAGATCACGCAAAACGGCGTCGTGGCCGCATTCCTGTACGCTACGGCAGTAGGTTTCCGCGACCGACGCGTTGAAGCTGTCGGAATCGGGGTGACACAGGACGACGACGTGTCTGACTTGCGACTCCGGTGGCTGATGCAGCATCCCATGCCTCCTACGAAACGAGGTTACGCTGTCACCCCGGGCGGACGCTTTCCGTAATGTTACGTATAGCTCTACGTAGAGGAGTGTCTCGCCGGCCTCGCCGGGTCCGAGCCGCTGATCAATGCGCCAGGAACAAGGGGGCCGGGCATTCCGCCAGCATCCGGTGCGGTGTGCCGTCGAACATCGATTCGGCGAGGCGCCAGTGGGCAAAACCACCCATCACGATATAGTCCGCGCCCATCGAACGGCTGGTGCCAATCAGCACGGGCACGGTCGCGTCGATGTCGGGATCCGTCCGCACGATGTCCGCTGCAATGCCGTGACGGGCCAGATAGGTCGCCGCGTCATCGGCCGAAACGCCCATGATGCCGTCTCCGAGTTCGAGGATGAGCACTTTGCGGGCAAGGCGCACCAGCGGCACCGACGCGATCAGGGCGTTGATCGCCTGCTCCGATCCATCCCACGCGATCAGCACCTTGGCCCCGGCCACCGTCATCCGCCGTGCGGCTTCCGGCACCGCGAGGAGCGGCCGGCCGGAAGCGACGAGTTCGTCACCGATCAGAAGGCGCTTACGGCGATCCTCGCAGTGCAGCTTGCGGTTGAGCACGATCAGGTCGGCCATGCCGGCGGCAGATCCGACGGCGGATTCGCGCCCCTCCATCGCATCGACCCAGATCCAGGGGAGATCCTCAATGCGAAGCCGCTCTTCCATCAGCTTGCCGTGAATCCGGTCGCGGGCGCGGTCCTCGGCGAACAACAGGCCGTAGTTTCCCGCCGGGCTTCGGGCTTCGACGATATCGACGCAGATGACGTGGCCCCGCACGGCCTCGACGACATCGAGCGCGATCTGGAATCGCGCCTCCTGGCCACCATCATCGTGCACGAGAAGCAACACGTCCTTCATCGCAACCTCCACTTCAGTTCGATCGGATGTTAGGCTGGCGGCTCTGCCCGTCGGCATTGGGGATGTTACGAGGGCGCGCGGGGGCCCCGTCGTGGGGCGTAGGCAAGCGCCGCGATCGTCGGATTCCGCAGATAGCCGTGGTTTCGGCGGCTTGGAGGCCGGTCCGCTGGCGGCGGTCGTAAGCGGATAAGGGGCGCGATCGCCACTTCGACTTTGGTCGAACCGCCATCGTGTAAATGGCAACGGCACTCGAACCGATTCGGGAAAACGGAGTGCCGGCCTCCGATCGCGTATCCGGGTTTCTACGGATTAGGGGGGATCGGACTGCGTGCTATTTCCATCGCCGTTCTCGGGCTCAGCCTGGAGCGGCTTCGGCGTTTCACAACGCGCTTGGCATGAATTCTGTGCCGGGGGGGTACGGAGCTGGTCGGGAATGAGGCGGTGCCCGAGGGTGAAGCCGCTGCGGGATAATCGGGCCCGCAGCGGCTTCTTCTCCATCGGAAAACGCCATTCGTTCGGGGGCGTCAGGCCGGGCAGTGCGCCCCGCTGGCCGCCCACGCCTTGATCAGCGCGCCGAATTCGGCCTGGGTGCCCGGCGCAGGCGCGCGATGGCCGCCCGGATGCCAGGCCCAGCCGACCAGATCGTCCTTGCCCATATGCTCTTCCAGCGCAGCGAGCGAGCGGCCGCCATTGCGCTTCGGATCCTTGATCTGCTCGCAGATCTGGCTGAGCGTCTTGCCCTGCCAGGCCATGATCGCCGGCGCGAGGCCCCATTTGGGATGGCCGGGGACACCCGCTGGATCGAAGTTCGCGGCGTGGTGGCAGGTGGAGCATGGCATGCCGGGCGCGCCATGTCCGTCTGCCCCGCGCACCACCCAGGGCATGTGCGGGCGCATAGCGTCTGTCTGGGTCGGTCGATCGGTGCGCGGATGGCAGTTGAGGCAGCGCGGGCTCTGGATGACCTTGCCGGCCTCG
>DATGEV010000282.1:0-8213 GCA_035309885.1 Sphingomonas sp. | reverse complement strand
CCGAAGATTTCCTCCTGATAGGTCTTCATCTTGGTGGTGACGCGGTCGAACAGCGTCGGGCCGACGAAGAAGCCTTCCTCATGCCCTTGGAGCGTGAAGCCGCGGCCGTCGATCACCAGCTCGGCGCCCTCGTCGACGCCCATCTGGATATAGTTCTCGACGCGCGCCTTGTGCGCGGCGTTGACCACCGGGCCATAATGCGCCTCGGGATCGGTCGAGACGCCGACGCGCAGCGCGTTGATCGCGGGGATCAGCTTCTCGCGCAGGCGATCGGCGGTGTCCTCACCGACCGGCACCACGACAGGAAGCGCCATGCAGCGCTCGCCGGCCGAGCCGAAGGCGGCGCCGGAGAGGTCGTTCACCACCTGATCGAGATCGGCGTCGGGCATGACGATGCCGTGGTTCTTGGCGCCGCCCATCGCCTGCACGCGCTTGCCGGCCGCGACACCGCGCGAATAGACATAATGCGCGATGTCGGAGGAGCCGACGAAGCTCACCGCGCTGATCGCCGGATGGTCGAGGATCGCGTCGACCATCTCCTTGTCGCCGTGGAGCACCTGGAGGATGCCGTCGGGCAGGCCGGCCTCACGCATCAGCTCGGCGAGGCGCACCGGCACCGACGGATCGCGCTCCGAAGGCTTCAGGATGAAGGCGTTGCCGACCGCGATCGCGACGCCGAACATCCACATCGGGATCATCGCCGGGAAATTGAACGGGGTGATGCCCGCGCCGATGCCGAGCGGCTGACGCATCGACCAGACGTCGATGCCGGGGCCGGCGCTGGCGGTGAACTCGCCCTTCAGCACATGCGGGATGCCGCAGCAGAACTCGATCACGTCGAGGCCGCGCTGGATGTCGCCCTTGGCGTCGGCGATGACCTTGCCATGTTCGGAGGCCAGCGTGTGCGCCAGCTCCTCCATGTTCGCCTCGACCAGTTCCTTGAACTTGAACATCACGCGGGCGCGGCGCTGCGGGTTGGTCGCGGCCCAGCCGGGCTGGGCGGCCTGCGCGGCGGCGACGGCGCGCTCGAGATCGGCAGCGGTGCCCAGCGTCACGCGCTTCTGCACCTTGCCCGAATTGGGATCGAAAATATCGCCGTAGCGCGACGCTTCCGCGTCCGCAGCGCCACCGGCGATCACATGGCCGACGTCCAACACCGTGCCTCTCCTTGCTGTTTGGGCTTCCATCGGCCTATGCACCAGCGCAGGCAAGGGCGCTGAAATGCAAATACGGTCTGCAAAGTTGCAGGGTGAGGTTTTCCCGCGATGAACTGGGACGACATGCGCGTGTTCCTGGCGCTGGCCCGGTCGGGCACGCTGGCACGGGCGTCGCTCGCCGTAGGACAGGACGCGACGACGGTGGCGCGGCGGATCCAGCGGCTGGAGACGGCGCTTGCCACGACATTGTTCGAACATGGCCCGGCCGGCCAGAGCCTGACCGAGGGCGGCCACCGCCTGTTTGCCCATGCCGAGGCCATGGAAGCCGGTGCGCGCGCGGTGCAACAGCAGGCGGAGGAGGGAGCGGCGCTCGGCGGCACCATCCGGGTCAGCGTCTCGGAAGGTTTCGGCACCGGCTTCGTGGCGCCTCGCCTCGCGGGCTTCGCGGCGCTGCATCCCGGAGTCGGGGTGGATCTGATCGCCTCGACGGGCTTCCTCAATCCATCGCGACGCGAGGCGGACATCGCGATCATGCTGGCGCGGCCGCGCGGCGGCCCGCTGATCGCGGCGAAGCTCACCGACTATCGGCTCGGCGTCTATGCGGCCCGGGCCTATCTCGCTGCGACCGGACCGGTCGAGAGTGTCGACGAACTCACCCGCCGCCGGCTGGTCGGCTATGTGCCCGACCTGATCTACGCACCGGAACTGCGTTATCTGGCCGAGGTCGATGAGCGGCTCGAGGCGCAAATCCGCTCATCCAGCATCACCGCGCAGGTGCGGTTGATCGCCAGTGGCGTCGGCTGCGGCATTCTGCCCTGTTTCATGGGGGATACCACGCCCGGCCTGGAGCGGCTTCTGGCCGGGCAGATCGCGATCGAGCGGAGCTTCTGGCTGGTCGTCCACCGCGACATGCGGCGGGTGGCGCGGGTCGAGGCGTTTATCGCCTGGCTGCGGGACGAAGTGGCTGCAGCCCAGCCACTCCTGAGCGGGCGGGACGGGGCGTGACTTTCCTGCGGGGCGTGCGATCCTGTCGGCCGCGAATCGGTGGACGGAGTTGTAGCGGGTGACGGAATGCGTGCTCATCACCACCAGCCTGGCGACGCGCGACGATGCGCATCGCATTGCCGGCGCGCTGATCGAGGAGCGGCTGGCCGCCTGCGTACAGGTCACACCGGTAGAGAGCCATTATCGCTGGGAAGGTGAGCTGGAGCAGGCGAGCGAATTGCTGCTCACCATCAAGACCACCGCCGCCCGCGCGCCATCGGCCGAAGCGCGCATTGCTGCGCTGCACAGCTATGCGCTGCCCGAGCTTCTGGTCATGCCGGTGATCGGCGGATCGGCCGCTTATCTCGCCTGGATCGCCGAGGCGGTTGCGCCGGCGGCCCGATGATTCCGCACTTGCTCAATCCCTCTTGCAACTCAGTCGCCTTAAAATCATTAGGAGACTAATGGATTTCCGTATTGCTGCCGAAGCCGAATTCGCGCGTCGCCTGCTCCCGCTGGCGCGGCGTTGGCGCGCGGTCGCGGATCGGGCGGTGGCGGGCTTCGGCCTGTCGGATGCGACGGGCTGGGTGTTGCTCCACGTCGGGCGGCTGGGCGACGGCGTGCGGCAGACCGAGCTTGCGGGTGCGCTCGACATCCAGAGCGCGTCGCTCGTGCGGCTGATCGACCAGCTCGAACGGACGGGGCTGGTCGAGCGGCGCGTCGATGGCGACGATCGCCGCGTCAATCGCGTCTTCCTGACGGCCGCTGGCGAAACGACCGTGGTGCAGATCGAGCAGGCACTGCGCGCGATCCGGCTGGAGCTGTTCGAAGGCATTGCCGACGCCGATCTCGCCACCGCCAATGCGATGCTGGCGCTTCTCGACCAACGGGTGACACTACGCCGGGAGAAGGATCGATGAAGGTCGATGCCGGGGCCGTGCTCTTCTCGGTCAAATGCTTCGTCGCCGCGATGCTGGCCTATTATATTGCGCTGCGGATCGGGCTGACTCGGCCGTTCTGGGCGGTGACGACCTCCTATATCGTCGCGCAGCCGCTGGCCGGCGCGGTGCTGTCCAAGGCGCTGTTCCGGCTGATCGGCACATTGCTCGGCGCGGCAGGGGCGGTGGCGTTGGTGCCGACCTTCGTCAACGAGCCGGCGGTGCTGAGCTTCGCGCTCGCACTATGGCTCGGTCTGTGCCTCTACATCTCGCTGCTCGACCGGACGCCGCGCGCCTATATCTTCCTGCTCGCCGGCTACACCGCCAGCATCATCGGCTTTCCAAGCGTGGGTGCGCCGGGCTCGATCTTCGATACCGCGATCCTGCGTGTGCAGGAAATCACCATTGGCATCCTGTGCGGCAGCCTGATTCATGGTGTGGTGTTTCCACGCACGGTCGCCGATCGGCTGACGAAACGGATCGAGGCGATCCTCAGCGATGCCGAGGGCTGGTCACGCGCCGCGTTGTCCGGCGTGCGCGAGGAGGCGCTCGATCGCGAGCGGCGGCGGCTGGCGCTCGATCTGACCGAGCTGCATCAGCTTTCAATCCATCTGCCCTTCGATACCGCGCGACTGCTGCCGCGGGTGAGGACGGTGCGCGCGCTGCAGGATCAGCTCTCGCTGCTGTTGCCGCTGGCGAGCACCGTCGAGGATCGGCTGGTGGTGTTGTCGACCTATCCCGATGGACTGCCGGCGCCGGTGGCAGCGTTCGTCGAGCGGGTGCGCGGCTGGTTGGTGGAGGGGGTTCGTCAGCCCGACCGCGCCGATCGCGCCGCCGAACTGATCGCCGAGGCCGCGACGCTCGAGCCGCCCTCGGGCGGTAGCCATCCGGTCTGGCGCGACATGCTGCTACTCAACCTGTTGTCGCGTCTGGCCGATCTGATCGCCGCGCACCGGGACTGCCGCGATCTTCAGGATCAGATCCGCTCGCCCAGCGCGCGTGCCATCTCGCCTCATGTGTCGGAGCTGCTGGCGCAGGCCAGCAACCGCGCGCTGCACCGCGATCGTGGGCTCGCGCTGCGCGCTGCGCTAGGCACCATCACAACGATTGCGCTGGGGTCCGTCTTCTGGATCAGCACCGCCTGGGCCGATGGGGCGGGGGCGGTGCTGTTCGCCGCAATCTGCTGCGCGTTGTTCGGCAATGTCGACAATCCCGGTCCGGTGATCTTCACCTTCCTGATCGGATCGGTGATCGGCGCAGCCACGGCGATGGTGTGGGCCTATGCGGTGCTGCCCCGTGCGACCGATTTCGTGATCCTTGTGGCTCTGCTCGCGCCGCCGCTGCTCGTGGTGGGATCGATGCTGGCGCGGCCGCATCTGACGCTTCTCTCGCTCGGCTTTCTGCTGACCTTCCCCAACACGGTGGGGCTCAACGCGATCTACACGTCCAATTTCGGGGGCTTCATCAATGGAGCGATCGCCCAGCTCATCGGAACCGGCTTTGCGGTGGTGACCGTCGGCCTGTTCCAGACCATCGGTACCGAACATAGCGTTGGGCGGCTGATCCAGGCCGCCTGGCGTGACGTGGCGCGGCGGGCCAGTGGGCGGGCGCCCGATACAGCGCGCTGGACCAGTCAGATGCTCGACCGGATCGGGTTGCTGCTGCCGCATCTCGCCGCCCGCGAGAAGGATCCTGGCAAGCCGCTGCTCGACGCGCTGGTCGATCTGCGCATTGGATTCGTCGCGGGCCAGCTCGAAACATTGGCGCGCGAGGCAGCCCCCGACGAACGAGTGCTTATCAGCGATATGCTGGCAAAATTGAGCGGGCATTTTCGAAGCCTGCGGCCCGCGAACCCAGTGCCGCCCGACGAAGACCTCCTCACCGAGCTGGATCGCACTGTCGCGCTGTTCGCTGCCGATCCCTCGCCCGGGCGCCGCCGACAGGGACTGGTGATTCTGACCAGCCTGCGCCGCAACCTTTTCCCCGCGGCACCAGCCTATGCGGAGGCGGTGGCATGATCGGCGAGGTTTCGATCGGCGGCGTCTATCTTCCCGCGCTGCTGCTGCTCGCGCTCGGCGCGCTGTTCCTCACCGGGCTGCTTGCGCGGCTGCTCGCGGTCATCAGCGCGTATCGATGGGTGGCCTATCGCCCACTGGTTGACCTTGCCCTGTTCATGCTGATCCTTGGCTTGCTTGCCGCCCTCTCGACCCCGCTCGGATTGCACCCATGAAGCATATCATCGCGCCGCTCGCCCGCTGGGCGGTGACCCTTCTCATCGTCTTCCTCGCCGTGCTGGTGGCGATTTGGCTGTGGCGCCGCTACGAGACCGATCCGTGGACGCGCGACGGCCATGTCCGCGTCGACGTAGTGCGGGTCGCGCCCGACGTCGGCGGCCTCATCACCTCGGTCGAGGTACGCGATAACCAGCGCGTGCAGAAGGGCCAGCTGCTGTTCGTGGTCGATATGCCGCGCTTCGCCGACGCACTGGGGCAGGCCGATGCCAGCATCGCCAGTACGCGCGCCACGCTCGAGCAGGCGCGGCGGGTGGCGAAGCGCGACCTCGCGCTCGGCGATCTGGTGGCGAAGGAAACGCACGAGCAGAATGTCGCGCAAGTCGCTACTGCCGAAGCCTCACTCAACGCAGCGATCGCGGCCCGGCAGACCGCCGCGCTCGACGTGCACCGCACTGCGATCCGCGCCTCGGTGAACGGCATCGTCACCAATCTCGATCTGCACCCCGGCGATTATGTCGCGGCGGGAAGCCAGGCGCTCGCGCTGGTCGATATCGATTCACTGCGTGTCGAAGGCTATTTCGAGGAGACCAAGCTCCGCCACATCCATGTCGGCGACAAGGCGAAGATCCGCCTGATGGGCGACGAACGCGAGCTGGAGGGGCATGTCGACAGCATCGCCGCCGGCATCGCCGATGATCAGAGCAGCGACACCGCCAACCAGCTGCGTCAGGTGCAGCCCACCTTCAGCTGGGTCCGCCTCGCACAGCGCATCCCGGTGCGCGTCCATGTCGACCGGATGCCGGTGGGAACGCAGCTGATCGCGGGGCGCACCGCTACGGTGACGATCCTGCCCGAGAGTGGGCCAAGCCATTCCCAGCCACAGGCTCCGCGTCCAACGGGTAACGCGCAGGCGCCGCGCCCGTGAGGATCGCCGTCGCCGCTTCCCTGCTTGCGCTGGCCGTCGCCGGCTGCACGGCGGGACCGGACTACCATGTGCCGGAGCATGCGATGGCCAATGTGCCGGCGGCGCAGGGCGCGTTCGCGGCAGGGCATGAGGCGGCCTATGATCCGGCGCCACTGCCCGATCATTGGTGGCGGCTGTACGACGATTCCCGGCTCGACGGTTATGTGACCGAGGCGCTGGCGGCCAACACCGATCTTCGCGCGGCCGACGCCAATCTCAAGCGTGCCACCTTTGTCGTGCGCGAGGCGCAGACCGGGCGCCTGCCGATCACCACGCTGTCGGCGTCGGGCGGGGTGGCGCGACCGCAGGGCAGTGTCGAGCGGTTGCCGGGCTCGGCGGTCTATGATCTTGGCGGATCGATCGCCTATCCGCTCGATCTGGCCGGCGGCATCCGGCGCGGCATCGAGGCGGCGCGCGACGATGCCGAGGCGACACGTGCGGCGCGTGATCAGGTGCGCGTGACGGTGGCGGCGGCGGTGACGCGCAGCTACGCGGCAGCCTGCTCAGCTAACCGCACGCTCGCCGCCACCCAGCGCGTGCTCGACATCCAGCGCCAGACTCTCGACGTGACGCAGCGGCTGTTCAAGGGCGGGCGCGGCACCGCCTTCGACGTCACCCGCGCGCAAGCGGCGGTGGACCAGAGCGCGGCAGGAATCCCCTCGATCATTGCCGGGCGGCAGGCGGCGCTGTTCGAGCTGGCCGCGCTGATGGGGCGTGCCCCCGCTGATTATCCGCGCGAGCTAGAAAGCTGCCCGGCGCCGCCCGAACTGACGCGCCTGCTGCCGATCGGCGACGGCGCGGCGCTGATCCGCCGCCGTGCCGACGTGCGCGGGGCCGAGCGCAGCCTCGCTGCTGCCACCGCCACGATCGGCGTCGAGACGGCGCGCCTCTATCCGCAGGTGAGCCTGGGCGGATCGGCGGGCTTCGGCGGGCCGCTGTCGGCAATCGGCACGGGATCGCAATTCTCGCTCAGCGCCGGCCCGTTGCTGAGCTGGACTTTCCCCAACCGCGCCGTCGCCCATGCCCGTATCGCCGAGGCCGGCGCCGCGGCCGAGGTAGCCTCCGCCCAGTTCGACGGCACCGTGATCGGCGCGCTCCAGCAGACCGAGACGGCGCTCTCCGCCTATGCGCGCGAGATCGATCGCGACCGCGACCTCACCCGCGCCCGCGATGATTCCGCCAAGGCGACGGACCAGGCCAATCGCCTGTTCCGCTTCGGCCGCACCAGCTTCGTCGATGTGCTCACCGCGCAGTCGAGCCTGGCCGGCGCAGAGGCCACGCTGGCGGCGTCGCAGGCCGAGCTGATCGACCGCCAGATCGACGTGTTCCTTGCGCTCGGTGGCGGCTGGGAGGAGTAAGGCTCAGGTCTCGCCGAACAACTCGCGCTGCGTCCGCTCGAGTTCGGCGGCGTAACGCTTGCGGACATGCGCTTCGGTGAGCACGCCGAGCAGCCGGCCGTCGGAGGCAACCACCGCGAGATCGTCGACGCCCAGCCGGTCGAACACGTCCATGATCTCGGCGATGTGGCGTTCGGGGGTGAGCGTCTCGTCGGGGCGGCGGGCGAGCGTACCGATCTCCGCGTTGAGATTCACGCCGTCGACAAAGGCCGCGGCGGTGGGCACGATGCCGGCATAATGCTGCGCCTCGTCGAGCAGCACGACCCGACTGGTGGAGCCCAGCGGGATGCGCCGCCGGAACTCCTGCACGCTGAGCGCGGCGGGCGCGGTGGCGGGCGCCTTGCGCATCATCCGCCCGGCGGTGAGCTGGCGCACCCAGCCGATGTCGCGCGCCGACTTGACCACCTCGCCGCGCAGATGGAGCCGCCAGGTCGAGAAGCTGTAGCCGAACAGCTCGCGCACCAGCGCGCTCGCCACCAGCGACGCGGTGAGCACGACGGCGGTCAGCTGGAAGTTGCGCGTCGCCTCCAGCACCAGGA
>DATGEV010000281.1:0-22376 GCA_035309885.1 Sphingomonas sp. | reverse complement strand
CTCACCACCGGCATCGCCAAGGAGTTCGGCGGCGCCTACGGCATCGGCATCACCTATGCCAAGGCGATGTTCGGCGCGTCCGAAGGCGGGCACTGATCGTTCGGTGGGGCGGGCCGAACGGCGCCCGCCCCTCTCCTTTCTCGTTCCGGGGGAGGCGCCCATGAAGCCCTATCTCATCTCGCTCGGCGCCGGCTTGCTGGTCGGCATCATCTACAGCCTGCTCGGCACCCGCTCGCCGGCCCCGCCCGCGATCGCGCTGCTGGGGCTGCTCGGCATGCTGGTGGGTGAGCAGGTGCTGCCGATCGCCAAGCGCGCGATCTCGGGGCAGCCGCTGCTGTCCTTCGTCAAGTCCGACTGCGCGGAAAAGATCCTGGGCCCGCAGGCCGCGCCCGACCGCGAACAGGCATGAGGTGACGTGATGGCCGATCTTCTTGTCGTCAATGCGAAGGTCACGACGCTCAACCGGGCCAACCCCGTCGCCGATGCCGTGGCGATGCGCGACGGCCGTTTCCTGGCGGTGGGGAGCGAGGCCGAGGTGCGTGCGGTCGCCAGCCCCGATGCACGGGTGATCGATGCGGGCGGACGACGGCTCATCCCCGGGCTGATCGACAGCCACATCCATGTCGTCCGCGGCGGGCTCAACTATAATATGGAGCTGCGCTGGGACGGGGTGCCGAGCCTCGCCGATGCGATGCGCATGCTCAAGGCGCAGGTTGCTCGCACCCCCGCGCCGCAATGGGTGCGCGTGGTCGGCGGCTTCACCGAGCACCAGTTCGCCGAGAAGCGTCTGCCGACGATCGACGAGCTCAATGCGGCAGCGCCCGACACGCCGGTGTTCATCCTCCATCTCTATGATCGGGCGCTGCTCAACGCGGCCGCACTGCGTGCGGTGGGCTATACGAAGGACACGCCCAACCCGCCCGGAGGCGAGATCGTGCGCGACGCGGCCGGCAATCCGACGGGCCTGCTGCTCGCCCAGCCCAACGCGATGATCCTCTACGCGACGCTGGCCAAGGGGCCGAAGCTGCCCCCCGACTATCAGCTCAATTCGACGCGGCATTTCATGCGCGAGCTCAACGGCCTCGGCGTCACCAGCGTGGTGGATGCGGGCGGCGGCTTCCAGAATTATCCCGACGATTATGCGGTGATCGAGGATCTGCACCGCGCCGGACAGATGACGGTCAGGATCGCCTACAATCTCTTCACCCAGAAGCCCAAGGAGGAGCTGGCCGATTTCGCCAACTGGTCCTCGCGGGTGAAGCCGGGGCATGGCGACGATCTCTACCGTTTGAACGGCGCGGGCGAGATGCTGGTCTATTCGGCCGCCGACTTCGAAGATTTCCGCGTCGCCCGGCCCGAGATGCCGGCGAACATGGAAAACGATCTGGAGCCGGTCGTCCGCCTGCTCGCCGAGCGGCGCTGGCCGTGGCGGCTGCACGCCACCTATGACGAGACGATCGGCCGCGCGCTCGACGTGTTCGAGAAGGTCAATCATGACGTGCCGTTCGACGGGCTGCACTGGTTCTTCGACCATGCCGAGACGATCTCGCACCGCAACATCGATCGGATTGCGGCACTGGGCGGCGGCATCGCCGTGCAGCATCGCATGGCCTACCAGGGCGAATATTTCGTCGAGCGCTATGGAGCGGAAGCCGCCGAGGCGACGCCTCCGATCAAGCGGATGATGGCGGCCGGCGTGCCCGTCGGGGCCGGCACTGACGCGACGCGGGTGGCGAGCTACAACCCGTGGGTGTCGCTGTCGTGGCTGGTGACGTCGAGGACGGTGGGCGGCTTAAGGCTCTATCCAACCGCCAATCGGCTCGACCGCGAGACGGCGCTCAGGATGTGGACCGAGGCCAACACATGGTTCTCCAACGACGAGGGGAGCAAGGGCCGGATCGAGGCCGGGCTGCTGGCCGATTGCGCGCTGCTTTCGGACGATTATTTCGACGTTCCCGAAGATCGGATCGTCCATATCCGTTCGGTGCTGACCATCCTTGGCGGCGAAGTGGTGCATGGCGACGGCGACTATCGGCGGCTGGCGCCCGATCTGCCCGCGCCGATGCCGGACTGGTCGCCGGTTACGAGCTTCGGTGGCTATTGGCAGGCGCCGGAAGCCAAGCAGAAGCTGGCTGCCGCCTGTGGGTGCGCGGCCGGTTGCGCGGTGCATGGCCATGACCATGCAGCCGCGCTGGGCAGCTCAGTTCCGGCCTCCGACGCGCGCGGCTTCTGGGGCGCCTTCGGGTGCGGTTGCTGGGCAGTATGAGCAAGGGGGCTAAGACACCGGATTGGGTGAAGGCGATCCTGCGCTGGCCGATCACGCTGCCGGCTGCGCGCTTCGCGCTGGCCAGTGCGTTTCTGCTGGGCGGCATCCTCAAGCTCGCCGACTTTCCCGGCGCGGTGGCGGAGCAGGCGCATTTCGGATTGCAGCCTGCGGCAGTGTGGGCGGTGATGGCGATCCTTGTTGAGATCGTCGGATCGCTGCTGCTGATCGTCGGGCGCTATGTCTGGATCGCGGCAGGGGCGCTGGGTGTGCTCACCGCCATCGCAACAGTAGTCGCGGCGCCCTTCTGGGCACTGGATGGCGCCGAGCGGATCGCGGCCGCCAACGGCTTTTTCGAGCGGTGCGGCCTGATTGCCGGGCTCATTCTCGTCGCCCGCCTTGCCGCCGATGAACCGGTCGGGTCCTCATGAGCGACGCGTCTTCGCGCACGACGGCGCCGATCCAGGCCTTTGTCGCCGGCTTTGTCGACACGGTCGGCTTTGTTGGCCTGTTCGGGCTGTTCACCGCGCACGTCACCGGCAACTTCGTGATGCTGGGCGCGTCGATCGCCGAGACGCGATCGGGCGTGGTCGCAAAGCTGGTGGCGTTGCCGGTCTTCTTCCTGGCGGTGGCGGGCACCAGCCTGTTCCTGCGGCGATGCGCGACAAGCGGACGCGATCCGGTGGTCGGCGTGTTTGGCGCGCAGGCCTTCTTTCTGGCATGCTTCCTTGGCGTCGCGGTCATCACAGGGCCGTTCCACGGCGGTGATCAGCCGTTCGCGATCGTCGCGGGCATGCTGGGCGTGGTTGCCATGGCGATCCAGAACGCGGCCTCGCGCACGATCTTCTCGGTTTTCTCGCCAACCACGATCATGACCGGTAACTCGACGCAGGTGGTGCTCGATCTCGTCGAGCTGACGCGGGGCGCCGCTGCCGATCCCGCCGCCCGGACCCGGATCGGCAAGATGCTGCCCCCGCTCGCGGCGTTCGTCGTCGGCGCGCTGGCTGGAGGCGGGGGCTATGTCCTCGCCGGTTTCTGGGCGCTGATGGTGCCGATCCTGCTGATCCTGTTCCTGTTGCTCACCCGGCGAACGGCTGTTCGACCCGCATGAGGAGATCGATGATGAAGACATTGCTGCCGATCCTCGCCGTCGCGCTGGCTATCGGATCGCCGCTTGCCGCCAAGCCGCTTGCCGCCAAGCCGCTGCCGGCCAAGACGGCGGACTTCGCGGTCGGGCCGCAATATGACACCACCCACGTTTATGTGGCGCCCGAGGATTTCGATCGCTTCGTCACCAGCTTCGTCGCGACCTTCGGCGGCACCACGACCAAGCAGGGTGTCTTCACCGTCACGCCGACGCCCAGCAAAACGATGTCGCAGCTGGTGCTGACGCCGGTTGGCACAATCTCGGTGTTCGGCTTCAAGACGCCGGTGCCCTATCCGTTCGGCGCCGAGCGGACCGGCTATCTGGTCACCGACCTCGACGCTGCGACCGCCGCCGCACGGGCGGCCGGCGCGACGCGGCTGCTCGCCGTCTTCCCCGATCCGATCGGGCGCGACGTTGTCGTGCAGTGGCCGGGTGGCGTGAACATGCAGATCTACTGGCACACTACCGCGCCGAACTATCCGGCGCTGAAGACTGTGCCGGAGAACCGCGTCTATCTGACGCCCGACGCCGCAAGCGCCTTCCTGCAGGCGTGGACGCGCTATGCCCACGGCCGTATCCTGTCGGACAATCCGAAGGCCGACGCCGCCGAGATCGGCCGGCCGGGCCAGACCTTCCGGCGCGTGGTGGTGGGCTCGGGCTATGGCAAACTCGCGCTGCTGGTGAGCGACGGACTTCTGCCCTGGCCCTATGGTCGCGACATGACCGGCTATGAGGTCGCCGATCTCGCCGCGACGCTCGACAAGGCCAAGGCGGCCGGGGCCGAGGTGCTCGCCGGCCCGACCTCCGCCAATGGTCGCCAGACCGCCGTGCTGCGCTTCCCCGGCGGTTATATCGCCGAGGTCCACGCGCTGCGCTAATAGGGTGGTCGCGGATCTGCCGCCTCCGCCGCCCGCCGTTGTACTGGCGGCTCCGGAGCGGCCGGCCGCGACGACCAATCGCTGGCAGGAGGACTGGTCGGCGCTGGCCGATCCGAACGTCCCGCGCGAGCGCTTCGACCAGCTCAAATATATCGCGCTCGGCGATGGCTCTTACCTCTCGCTCGGGTTGAATGCGCGTGAGCGGTTCGAGACGCTTCACACGTCGGACTTTGGCATCGGTTCGTCCGCCGACAACTGGCTGATCCAGCGCATCCAGGCGCATGCCGCGCTGCATCTGGGCGAGCATGTCCAGATCTTCACCCAGATCGAGGATGCCCGCGCCTTCGGCAAGCGCGATACCGGCCCGGCGGACGAGAACAAGCTCGATCTGCGGCAGGCCTTTGTCGCGTTCACCGGATCGGTCGACGGTGGAACCGTGAAGGCCAAAATCGGGCGGCAGGAGATCGGCTTCGATCTCCAGCGCTTCATTTCCAGCCGGGATGGGCCCAATGTCCGCCAGGCGTTCGACGCGGTGTGGCTCGATTGGGAACATGGCGCATGGCGCGCGATCGGCATCGCCAGCCAGCCGGTGCAGTATCGCGACGTCCACCCGTTCGACGATGTGGGCAACCACCATTTCCGCTTCGCGCTCGCGCGTATCGAGAACAACCGGGTGGGGCCGGGTTCGCTGAGCCTCTATTATGCCCGCTACGATCTCGACAGTGCGCGCTTCCCGTCGGCGTCGGGCGACGAGCGCCGCGACATCGTCGATGCGCGCTACGCGGGCAAAACCGGCCATGCGGACTGGGATATCGAAGGGATGCTGCAGCATGGCCGCGTCGGGGCAGCAAAAGTGCGTGCATGGGCGACCGGCGCGCGGGCGGGATACAGTCCCCCCGCCATGCCCCTCAAGCTGCGGCTGGGCGTTCAGGTCGATGTCGCCTCGGGCGACCGGCATCCCGGCGACGGGACATTGGGTACGTTCAACCCGCTGTTTCCCAACGGCTATTATTTCACCTTGGGGGGCTTCACCGGATACAGCAACCTCATCCATGTGAAACCGTCGATCACCGTCCACCCGTCCAAACGGCTGAGCGTGACGACAGCGGGCGGCCTGCAATGGCGCCTGACGCGCGCGGATGCGGTCTTCGTGCAACCTGTGCGGCCGATCGCGGGGACGGCTGGCCGGGGCTCGCGCTGGACCGGGGGCTATGCTCAGCTGCGTGCGGACTGGGGCATCAACCGCCTGCTCGCCGCCGCTCTCGAGGCGGTCCACTACGACATCGGCAGCACGCTTCGCGCCGCCGGTGGGCATGATGGCGACTATCTCGGGATCGAGTTGAAGTTCGGTTGGTAATGCCCTGAATGTCATGGAAAATCTGAAAGATCGTCCAGGGCAGGCCGTTGCCAGACAGCATTGTCTGAGGCGGCGTGCGCTTGCCACGCGGCGGTGGCGGCGCCTAGGGTCGGCGGGCAGGGCGCCCCGTTTGCACCGTGCATATCGAGAAGGGGAGAGAATGAACCAGGCTTCGCCGATATGGATTCTGACTGGGCCGTTTGGCCGGGCGACGGTGAACCTCACGGGTCGGCCGCTGGTGGAACATGCCCATCAGCAGTTCAACATGATCTTCAAGTTGGGTGGGGCGGATACCCAATTCAGCTCCTGCTCGACCACCCTGTCGCTCGACGACAATTCGATGCTGATCTTCAACCCGTGGGTGCCGCATCTCAAGCAGGCCAACGAAGCGGGGCCGACGATGATCCTGTCGCTGATCATCGAGCCCGCGTGGATCGATCGGGTGCTGGAGCGGCAGGGGCTGCCCGCGGGGCGGCTCTTCCCCAACCTGCGCGAGGAGCTGACCGAGGATGTGCGGCTGAACGCCGAGCGGCTCGCCGCTGCGATCCCGCGCCACCTGCTCGAGCCCGAGGAGGATTGCGAGTCGCTGCTCGAGGATCTGATCGACGCGGTGATCCGGGCCTATATCAGCCCCGAGCTGGCGCGCACCGCCGCTTCGCCGCAGCGCGCGATCGACTTCCGTATCCGCAAGGCGCTGGCCTATATCCACGAGCATGCGCTGGAAAATCCGCGTATCGACGACATCGCGAAGATGGTCGGCCTGTCGCGATCGCGCTTCTTCGAGCAGTTCCGCCGCTGCGTGGGTGCGTCGCCGCAGCATTATATCGATCATTTCCGGATGAAGCTCGCCACGCGTTGGCTCAGCACCACCGATCGCCCGCTGGTCGAGCTGGCGGATGAGCTGGGTTTCTGCGCGCACAGCAACTTCACGCGCTTCTTCATCCAGCACATCGCCGTCTCACCCAGCGAGTTCCGGCGGCAGACGAGCGGGGTGGACGCCGCCGCCGCGTTATGAGGCGTCAATCGCCGCGAACGCCGGCCGCGTGCCGACTCGATAGAACCAGGCTTCAAGCGTCGGAAAGGCCTTCCGCGTGATCGGCAGGGTCGCCCAGCGGCGATAGCCCACCGCCACCGGGATGTCGGCGATTGTGAAGCTGTCGCCCGCGACAAATCCGCCGCCTGCGAGCGCACGGTCGAGGATACCGAACAAAAGGTCCGCCTCGGCTTCGGCGGCGGCGAGACGAGTGGGATCGGGCGCGGACTTGGCCTTGACCGTCATCTTCACCAGATCACGGACGGCTTGCGCCTGATGCGCGCCCTGCCAGTCGAGCCATTGGTCGACGCGAGCGCGGGCGCGGGCTTCGTGCGGATAGAGTGCGCCGGCGCCGGACTTGTTGGCGAGATAGCGCAGGATCGCATGCGACTCCCACAGCACGAAGCCATCGTCGTCGATGGTCGGGATGCGGCCATTGGGGTTCATCGCCCGATAGTCGGGCGTGTCGGTGCCGCCAAAGGGGCCGCCGGTCTCGATCACTTCGAAGGCGATGCCCAACTCGGCGGCCGCCCATATCACCTTGCGCACATTGGGTGCCTGCCGGTGTCCCCAGATCCGAAGCATCTCATTCTCCCAGTTTCTCCTCTGGATAGGCGGGGTGGCTGCGAAACCGATGCCGTGCCGTCCCGGTGCTGACCGGATCGTCCGATTTTGGAGAGAATGCATGGCTTTCGATGGAAGTTCGGATGATCGGATAAGACATGGGATGCAGGGATCGCACAGATTGGCGATCGCGGTTCCCGCTGGGGCAGAGCGTGCCGTGGGCCGACAACAAGACAACAAGACAACAAGACAACAAGACAAGAGGATGAGAGAGGATCACATGACCATTGCTCGCCGGCACGAGGGATGCTGCCCCCTGACCGATCCGTGCCCCCGGCATGTGCATGCCGCGCTGGCGGGAGGGCAGGTAGATCGCGCACGAGCGGTCGACGGTGTCGCGGCGGACAGGCTGGGCGAGCTGCTGGACCTGCGGGCGCTGAGCCGCCGGGCAGTGTTCGGCGCGGGCGCTGCGGGGGCGTTGTTCGCAGCCGGGGCTCCGGCGCTGGCACGCTCGGTCACCGGCCCGGCTTCGGCGCACTCGGCCGTCTTTGCCGGCGCACCGCTCGGCCGGATGCACGAACTGCCCTCGACGAAGGAGACGGTTCGCGTCGGCGCGATGGACCCGGCGGTGCCGGTGGTGCTCGAGATCGAGTCCGGGGACGTCGTCCACTACCCCAACACCTGGGTGAACTGGGGGGATGAGGCCAAGTTCGGCATGGCCTTCGAGGAACGGGAAACGATCCGCAAGCGCTATCCGGCCGGTCCCTATTCGCTGATCGGCCCCGTCGCGGTGAAGGGGGCGGAGCCCGGCGATGTGATCGAATGCCGCATGATCAGGCTGCGTCCCATCGGTTGGGGCTGGAACTCGACGCCCAAGGGCATGGGCGCGCTACCCGACGATTTCGACAAGCCCTTCCTGCACTATCTGCGCTTCGACGAGGCGCGCACCCATGCCGATTATGCGCCGGGCGTGCGCTTGCCTCTCGCGCCGATCCAGGCGGTGATGGCGGTGCAGCCGGCGGGCGACAAGCCGGTAAGCGGGATCCTGAGCGGCGCCTATGGCGGCAACATCTCGCTGCGTGAAGTGACCGAGGGCACTTCGCTGTTCCTCAGTGTCGAGGTGCCCGGCGGGCGCCTGTGGACCGGCGACAGCCATGCGGCGCAGGGCGACGGCGTGGTCAACCAGACCGCGATCGAGACCGCGATGGAGGATTTGCGGATCCAGTATGTGCTGCACAAGCGTGTCACGCTCGCGGCGCCCGTTGCCGAGACGCCGACCCACTGGATCATGCTCGGCTATGGGCAGACGGTGGAGGATGCGCTCACTGCGTCGCTGCGCCAGATGATCGCCTGGCTGAGCGCCGCGACCAGGCTCGATCCGATGGACATCTACGCGTTGGCGAGCATCGCGGGCAGCTTCCGCGTCACCCAATATGCGCACCAGACGCACACGGTCTACAGCAACTCGCCGCTGAAGGCGGTGCATGGCATGATGCCCAAGGCGATCTTCGACGCGGGCCGCCTCGCGCAGATTTCCGCGTCCGTGCGGCCGGGCGCGTGAGGACTGACGCCGTGCCATCGCGAGCCCGGACAACCAGCCGCCATGTCTTCGTGCTGTGCGCGCTGGTGGCGTTCCTCGATGGCTTCGACACCCAGTCGATCGGTCCGGCGGCACCTACCATCGCGCTCCATTGGGGCCTGACACCCGCCGCTCTGGGGCCGGTATTCAGCGCCTCGCAGCTGGGTTTTCTGATCGGCGCGCTGCTGTTCGGGGCGGCCGGTGACAGGCTTGGCCGCAAGCGCGTCCTGATCGCCACCACGGGCTTGTTCGCGCTGGCGACGCTGGCAACGGTGTTCGCGCCATCCTACCAGGTGCTGATCCTGTGTCGCTTGCTGGCAGGGCTTGGTCTTGGCGGCGCTAGCCCCAACTTCGTCAGCCTCGCTGGCGAATTCGCGACACCTGAGCGACGTGCGAAGCTGGTGACGTGGCTCTGGGCGGCGGTTCCGCTGGGCGGCATGGCGGGTTCCTTCGCGAGCGCAGCGCTGCTGCCTCGCGCAGGCTGGCAGGCGGTGTTCCTGATCGGTGCCATCGCGCCCGTGCCGCTGTTGCTGGTGATGGCGCGTCGGATGCCGGAATCGCGCGAGGTGCACGCCGGGGATGTCGCCCCTGCGACAGCGTTGTTCGCGGGCGGCATGGCGCTGCGCACGACGCTGCTGTGGCTCGCCTCCTTCATGACGTGGACGACGCTGGTGGTGACGGCGCTGTGGATGCCGGCGCTGCTGCAGCGCGCCGGTTGGTCGCCCTCGGCCGCAGCCTCGATGCTCGCGCTCAACAATGGCGGCGGGGTGCTCGGCACGCTTATGGTCGGCGCGCTGATCGGCCGGATCTCGGCGCAGGGTGCGCTGCGGATGGTGCTGATCGGGGCGGGTGTCTTCATCGCGCTGATGGGGCTTGCGGTCGGTCATGTCGGCGGCTTTGCGCTGGTGGCCTTTCTCGCCGGGTGCTGTGCCTCGGCAGCGGGAGGAGCGATGCTGGCAGTGTCGGCGAGCCTCTATCCGCCCGCGGTTCGCGCCACCGCGGTGGGCTGGGCGCTCGGCTTCGGGCGGATCGGCACGGTGCTCGGCCCGGCGGGCGTGGGGCTGCTCGCGGCCGGGCACTGGTCGGCGAGCGCGATCTACGCGGTGATTGGCATGGTCGCATTGCTGGGCGCCATGCTCGTCCACTTTTTGGGAATGGCGGTGCGACCGGCTCTGGCCACGGCTTGAACGACAAAACACGGGAGAGTGACATGGAAGACGGAGCGACCTGTATCGTCCTCAATCTGATCAGTTACGATCTGGCGCGGCGGGTGATCGACGCGGCCATCATCGAGGCCAAGGGGCGCGGCATCGCGCTGTCCTTCGTCATACTCGACAGCGCGGGGCATCTTGTCGCCTCGGCGCGGATGGACGGGGCGCCGTTCGTGACGATCGAGATCGCGCGGGGCAAGGCCTTCGCCAGCGTCGCGACCGGCGGGCATCCGGGCGGTGATCTCGAACAGCGCCACAGCACCAATCCGCAGGTGTGGGGCAATGCCAGCGCGCTCGGTTATGGCGCGCCGATGCTGCCCGCCAAGGGCTCGCTGCCGCTGCGTCTGGACGGACGCCTGATCGGTGCGATCGGGGCCAGCGGGGCGCCTTCACACATCGATGAGGAAGTCATCACCATCGCCGCCGCCGCGATCGGCGCGAACAAGTGACGCGGAAGGGGGGACAATGAGACTTTTCGCCTATCAGGCCGAAAGCGGCCGCGCGCTGGGCGTCTCGCTCGACGGCACCCGCTATCGCGCGGTGGCCGAACTCGCGCCGGACCTGCCTCGCGAAACCGAAGCACTGCTCGGGACGCCCGATGCGTTGGCGCGGTTGGCGAAGCTGCTCGCCGACGCGAACAGCGGCGCGCCGATGGCGGGTCTGGAACTGCTACCGTTTCTCGAGCGGCCCAACGCGCTGTGGGCGCTGGCGCTGAACTTCAAGACGCACATCCAGGAGACGGGCCTCACCACCTCGCTCGATCATCCGCATCTCTTCCTGCGGACGCTCGCCTCCTATGTGGGCGCGGATCAGCCGATCCTCGCACCGCCTGAAGGGGTGGCGCGCGCGTTCGATTATGAGGGCGAGCTGGGCGTCGTGATCGGCAAGCCCGGCCGCCATATCCCCCTTGAACGCGCGCTCGAGCATGTCGCGGGCTACACCTGCATCAACGAAGGCTCGGTGCGCGAATATCAGATGCACAATCGCCAGTTCGGGCTGGGCAAGAATTTCGAAGCTTCGGGCAGCTATGGCCCGTGGTTGATGACCCCCGACGAGTTCGGCGAGGTTCCCCGGAGCAACGTCGTCACCCGCGTCAACGGCGTCGTGCGCCAGCGCTCGGGCCTCGACGACCTGCTGATCGATGTCGCGGCAACGGTTGCCTATCTCTCGCAGGGCTATACGCTGCGCCCCGGCGACATGATCGCGATGGGGACGCCGGGCGCGCTACCGCCGGCCGATGATGATGCCGAGGGGCGCGACCTGTCACGGCAGTTCGGACCGTTCCCGACGCCCGGCCTCGTCCATATGCGGCCGGGTGATGTCGTCGAGGTGGAGATCGCCGGGCTGGGCGTGCTCCGCAATCGGATCGTCGCCGACGAACCGGCTGAGTATCGCGTGGGATGAGCGCGATGCGGCTTTCGGTCGGGCTGGCGGGCGTCGGGATGGCGTTGCTCGCCGCCTGCACGCCACAGCCGGTGGAACGCAGTGCCAAGCTCCCGGGCGATCCGGCCCGGGGTTACCGCATCGCCACTGGCAATTGCGCGGCCTGCCACGGGCTAACGGGGAACGGATCGGGGCCCGGCGTGCCCAAGCTGGCGGGGCAGTTTCCCGACTATCTGATCAAGCAGATCATGGCCTTCACCGCGAAACCAGGGGAGAAGCCCAGCCGGATCAGCCCGGTGATGGGGCCGATTGCCGCCGCGCTCTCCGCCACGGACAAGGCCGACATCGCGTCCTGGTACGCGCAGCAATACCGCAGCAAGGAAGAGCCGCGCGATCCGGCGAGCGTGGCTACGGGCAAGCAGCTTTTCCTGCACGGCAATCCCACCGAGGGATTGCCGGCCTGTGCCTCCTGCCACCGTCCGACAGGTTCGGGCATCCGCCCGGACTTCCCCAATCTGGCGGCCCAGAACCCGGCTTATGTCGAACATCAGCTCGAGACTTGGGAGAGCATCCGGGGGCATCCCGGCAAGCTCATGTCGATCATCGCGCCCCGGCTCGCCGCGAACGAACGCGCCCCGCTGGCCGATTATATCGCCTCGCTCCCGCCGGTGGAGACCCCGCCCTGATCGGGCGAGGCCTCCTCGTGCTCAGTCTCTGGCGCAGAGGAAATCCGTGATCGTCGCGGCGAGGATCGGCGGACACTCATCCATCGGATAATGTCCGGCCTCGGGTAGAATGGCGAGCTCGACCTGGGGCAGGGCGGCGAGCCAGCTCTGGCGGACCCAGCCTTCGGGCACGCCGGTGTCGTGCGCGCCGGCGATCACCAGGGTCGGCTGCCGGAGAGTGGCAGCCGCGTCGGCGAAATCGTTGAGCGCCCAGGATTCCAGATAGCCGGCGAACGCCTCGGTCGTGCTGACCTCCGTCGAGCGTCTCGCGCCATTGCGCGACCAGATCGACGGCAGGCGACCCCCCGTGGTGTTGTCGAGGATGGCCTGCCGAGCCTCGACCGAGTTCGCTGCGGATCGGAAGAAGCCGAGCGTATCGGCATCGAACGGGGCGGGCGCCGCCCAGACAGGTGTGATCCCGCAGATGCGCTCGACCCGCGACGGCGCCGCAACCGCGGCCGCCAGTGCGGCCTTGCCCCCCATCGAATGGCCGATCATGGCGAAGCGATCCCAGCCGAGCCGATCGGCGAGCGCGATCGCGTCGGCGGCGATGGTCGCCATGTCAAACGGGCCGTCCCGATCGCGCGAGCGGCCATAGCCGCGGCAGTCCATGAAAGCGATCGACAGCTCGTCCGGATCGAGCGCGGGGAGAATGGGCGCGAACGCTTCGCTGTCGTTGAACCAGCCATGCACCGCTATGGCGCGAACCGCGCCTGTCCCGTGGACAAAATGCCCGATCATCAAAGCCCTTTCCGTTGGATGGGAAGATCATCGCCACTCTCTGTCGTGCGAAACAAGACAGGTGCGGGCCTTCCCGGTGGATTGTCGGACTGAACGATAAGCCGCCGGATCGCAGTATTAACGCGTCCTTGCGACGCCGTACGATTGGACCGGAGGGAAGGCATATGTCGAATTCGCGGCCCCGATGCGAGGCATGATCCAACCGTAATAATGATCGGGGAGAGGATTATGTTTGTTCGTCCGGATGTCGCGCGTGGGGTTGTTCGATCCAGGCTTCTTCATGGAAGTGCCCTGGCCGCATTTGCCATGATCTGTGCTGCGCCGGCCTTGGCGCAGCAGGCCGTGGATGCCGCAAAGCCGGCTGATGCTGAGAGCGCGGGTTCACAAGCAAAGTCGACGTTGGCCGTAGCAGAGATTGTCGTCACGGCTCGCGTATCGTCCGGACGGGCTATAATGCGCCGACGCCGACCACGGTGATCGGCGTCGGCCAGATCCAGCAGTCCGCACCCGCGACGCTGGCCGATTATGTGAATCAACTGCCGGCGCTGGTCGGTTCGATCACCCCGCGCGTCGCCACTTGGACAGTCGTTTCGATCTCGGTGGCGGCGCGCTCCGCATAGCGCCGCGCCAGGATCGAGCAGACGATCAGCTGCGCCTGGTGGTAGAGCATCACCGGCAGCATGATCATGCCCAGCGCCGGATTGTGTCCAAACAGCACCAGTGCGATCGGCGCGCCGTTGGCGAGGCTCTTCTTGGAGCCGCAGAACACCGCCGCCGCCTCATCCTCCCGCGAGAAGCGGAGAAAGCGACTGGCCATCGTCGTGGTCACCAGCACGAATGCAAGTAGCGCTACGACCAGTACGGCGATCCCGAGGAGCGTGAGCGGCGCATATTTCGACCATAGACCGCCCGCCGTGGAATCGCAGAAGGCGCCATAGACGATCATCACGATTACGGTGCGGTCGACCTTGTTCGCCCACGCCTTGTTCCGGGCAACAAAACCGCCGATCCAGCGACGCAGCAATTGGCCGGCGGCGAATGGCAGCAGCAGCGTCTCGAGCACGCTGAGGATCGCCGGTAGCAGCGGCAGATGCCCGGTGATTCCGGTCGCCACCAGCCCGACGAACAGCGGCGTCAGCACCATGCCCATCAGGCCGGACAGCGTCGCGTCGAAGATCGCACCCGAGACATTGCCACGGGCGAGCGCGGTCATCGCCACCGACGAGGAAATGGTCGAGGGCAGCGCGCACAGGTAGAAGAAGCCCAGCCGTACCTCCGGCGCGATCAGCCCACGCGCTCCCCAGAACACCACCAGCCCGATCGCCGGGAACAGCAGGAACGTGCTGGAATGGACGAAGGCGTGCAGCCGCCAGTTGGCCGCGCCCGCCTTCAGCGCATGGGGCGACAGCGCCGCGCCGTGAAGGAAGAAGACGAGCCCGATGCCGATGGTGGTGAGCGTCGCCAAATGGAGCGGCCCGTTGTCGGCACCGATGCCAGGCGCCAGCAGTGCCAGCGCGACTGCGCACAGGATTGCGATGAGGAACCCGTCGATCTTCATAGGGGACTCGTTCGAACGCGGGGGCTGTCAGGCCGAGGTGTGCTGTCGGGGCGCGTCGGCGGCGCTGAAAGCGCGGGCGAGCGCCGAAAGCACGGTTTCGGCGCTCGCCCGCTGATGCTCGGTCACCTCGGCGGCGGCGGTAGCAGCGTCGCGTCGCTCGATCGCCTCGATGATCTCGTCATGCGCGTGCGCGAAGCCCACATCGACGTCCGACCGGCTGAGCGCAACATTGCGCGCGCGATGGAGATGAACGATCAAGTCGGCATGGATATCCGCCAGCGTCCGGTTGCCCGCCAGCATGACGATCGAGCGGTGGAACTGCTCGTTCGAGACATAATAGCGCGCGGGATCGTTGGTGCGGTGCGCCGCCGACAGAGCGTCGTGGATGACGCGCAGGTCCCGGATCTGCTCGGCCGTTCCGCGCTCGCAGAGCCGATGCGCGGCATTGACCTCGATCAGCGCGACCGCTTCGAACTGCTCGCGCAGCCGCTCGATGTCGATTGCCGTGATGCGCGCACCGCGACGAGGCAGCAACTCTACCAACCCCTCAGACGCCAGCACCTTCAACGCCTCGCGGAGGGGAGCCCGCGAGATGCCGAACGCCTCGCACAGATCCTTCTCCGACACGCGCGAGTGGGGTACGAGCTGGCCGCGAATGATCATGTCGCGGATGCGGGTGACGGCGCGGCCGGACAGCGGCTCGCTCTCGAAGGCTTCGATCATGACGCGTTTCGCACTGCTTTCATGGAGCCGATATGACGCCGGCTCTTCCGGGGGGCAAGAAAGGTCCATCATGCGACCTCATTGCGGATCGGATTGCTGAGCACGCCAACGCCCGAGATCTCGATGTCGAGGCAGTCGCCTTCGGTCAGCCAGCGGGGCGGATCGCGCCGCATGCCGACGCCCGAGGGCGTGCCGCTGGCGATGATGTCCCCGGCCTCCAGCGTTACGAAGCGGGAGGCATATTCAATGAGCCGAGGGATCGCGAAGGTCATGTTCGCGGTGTTATCATGCTGGCGCCGATTGCCGTTGACACGGGTCTCGAGCTCGAGCGGGAAGGAGACGGCGTCGGCCGCCACCATCCACGGGCCCATCGATCCGCTCGCCTCGAAGTTTTGCCGACCGGCAGCGAGACCTTCTGATAGTCGCGGATCGTACCATCGTTGAAGCAGCTGTAGCCCGCGACATGCGCCATGGCTGATTCCAGCGGGATGTGCCGCCCACGCTTGCCGATGATGACGGCCAGCTCGCCTTCATAGTCGAGATGGTCAGAGGCGCGTGGCTTCACGATCGGCGCGCCGTGCGGCACCAGACTGCCGGGGAGCCGCAGGAAGAATTGCGGGTCGCTACCGACGTCGCGACTCATCTCGGCAGCGTGTGCCGAGTAGTTGGCGCCCACTGCAAGGACTTTGCCGGCGTCAGGAAGCGCGAGCTCGACGTCGGCCAGCGCGTGATCGGGCGCGAGAACCTCGATGACCGCCCGGACTTCCCCAAGCCGCTCGGCCGCGATGGCCATACGCAGCGTGCCGCCAAAGCCGCGCGCTTTGAGATCGACGATATTGTCCTCGTCAGTCAGCGCGCCCCAGGAGGCGTGGCCATCGACGATATAGCTCACGAAACGCATGGCATTCCCCTCATTCGGCATCGGGTTGGGCGGCGCCATCGGCCGCGGCAAAGGCAGGATGTTTCCGGCAATTCGCGTCGATCGCAGCGAGACGAGGCCAGCGGATGGCCACGCCGAAGCGCCGTGCATTGTAGAGTTGCGGCACGAGGCAGGCGTCGGCGAGCGTGGGCGTCGCGCCGAAGCAATAAGGCCCGGTCTCATCCGCGATCAGCCGCTCGCAGGCGTCGAGGCCCTTCTCGATCAGGTCGGCTGCCCATTGCCGCACGCCGTCCTCGTCCATCCCGAGCGAACGCAGGCGGGCGGGGATCCGGAGGTTCTGCACCGGATGGATGTCGCTCGCGATCACCTGAGCGAAGGCGCGGACGCGGGCATAAGCCTCGGTGGGCAGCAGCGGTGGCTCGGAGACGAGCGCGTCGAGATATTCGGCAATCGCAAGCGACTGGGTGAGGATGCGCCCGTCATCGAGGTCGATCGCCGGTACGAAGCCTTGCGGGTTGATGGCCCGATAGGCCGGATTGCGATGCTCGCCGTGGCGCAGATGATGAGTGCGCTGCTCGATGGGGAGCCCCTTGAGGCCCAGCACGATGCGCACCCGCCAACTGGCGTTCGAACGGAAGTAGCCGTGGAGGATCATCGGATTACGCAGCCGGCGCGCCGATAGTGATACGGAGCGGGCTCAATCCGTCGATCTCGAGGTTCAGCGCGTCGCCCTCGACCACCGGGCCGACCCCGGCCGGCGTGCCCGTGTAGATGAGGTCGCCCGTCTCGATCCGCCACAGCGAGGAGAGGTGAGCGATGATCTCCGGCACCGACCAGATCAGGTCCGTGAGATCGGCCTGCTGGCGCAGCTCGCCATTGACCGTGAGCGCGATGCGACCCCGATCAAGATGCCCCACTTCGGTCGCTGGGTGCAGCAGGCCGCATGGAGGAGCAACCGGAACGAGTCGATTTTCGTGCCCTGGGAGAGGTCCGCCGCGCGATGCAAAGCTGAATGCGTGCCACGTCATTGAAGGCGGCTTCTGGACATGCCTGTGCTGCGGCAAGCGTACATGCCGTTTCCGGGCGAATGTCGTGAGATCACACAAATCCCAACGCAATCATTCAATAGCGGTCAAGCGATCGCTTCTATGACCAGCGTGTGGCCGGCACCGCTCCTCCCCCCGCCCCAAAGCCGGTCATTGGGTCGCCTCCCGGATCCTGTATTTCACCCGGAGGCGGCCATCCCCCCCGCGATGCGGCCGCCGCACCCGGCGCCGGCTCCCTTGGGGCGCTCATTTCTGACCGCGCGGGCGCCAGATCGGTCCTTTGCACCGCAGCGAGCGTCACTGGGCGCGCATCCGGATCGGTTCGAAATCCCAATCCGTTCTCGCCGTTACGTTGAATCGATCGATGGACGCGTCGAGCCGATGATCCATCGGGCGATTTGCCTTAATTATAAAAAGACAAATTCTGTAAATTTCAAAAGCGATATATTTCATTATAGCTAAAAAAACATATCGAAAATTACCGAGAGGCGAAGGCGCGCCTCGATGCTATCCGGAGTGCGTCGGGGTTCGAAGTAGCGTCTGCACCAAGCTGCTCGCGGCGCGTGGCACGAACAGGTTGCTCGTTACCGCATCCTGTCGCGAAGGCAGAAGCACTCGAGGAGACAGACATGTTGAACGCACATTTGCGGGCGCTCGTCCTTGCGCCCCTGCTGGCTATGCCTGGAATGGTTATGGCGGGAGGAGCCAAGCCGGCTCCACAGGACAACATCACAGTTCAGGCGAAGGGAATCTCGGTCCAAAGTTGGTCGAACTGGGTTGCCCAGAGTCTGGACAATGAGCTTGCCTATCCACGGCCGTTGGGTACGGCCGACTATCATTCGGGTCTTTCGAAAATCACGTTCCATTGCAGCGATACGGGTGTTCCGAGCGGTGTCTCGATCGCTGGATCGTCTGGATCGCGCGATCTCGATCGAGCGGCGATGCAAGCCGTGATGCAGATCTCGACACTGCATCCCCTGCCGGACGGTGTGAGCCATGATCAGGCATTCCAGGCCTGGATCGTGTTCGCCGGTGACGAGCAGGAGCGCGACCGGATGCTGAAGAGGGTGCAGCATGATGCAATGCTGGCCAATACCGCTGCGGCGCAGCGCTCTTCCCAATCGGCCTTCAATATGCCGACGGTGATCGTTGCAGCACCCTGACCTCGGCGCGCAGAGGACGGCTCGATGGCGCCGTCCTCCGCGTGTCAATTGCATCGAGCGCTCGCTCACCGGGCGAGGTACAGGAGCTTGGTGAGGGGCGCTCGTACGCAGGACGACTCCCAAAGAGCCGGATATCCTCCGATCTGGTCTAATTGTTCGAAAATATAGAATAGTCTTATTCGATATTATCCCAATTTCTCGGAAGTCTGTGGCGCCATATCGATCGGTCGAGGCGGCGCTCTCGTAAGGGAGCGCTCGCGATCCGTCGTTGGTGCCGGGAGCAGGGGGCTCGGCGTGGCGGCCCGATGCTCCCCCCAGAGGAATTGCTCATGATCCGAACCTTTGCTTCGGCCACCGTCGCGCTGCTGATCGCGTCCGCTTCGTTCGCCGCCGGCCCGGCCAACACCGATCCCAAGGCCGTCCAGGCTGGCAGCTACACCGTCGAGCCCTACCACACCCGCGTGCAGTTCGCGGTTTCGCACATGGGCTTCACCGATTGGAACGGTGACTTCTCGGGCGTCGATGGCACGCTGCAGATCGATCCGGCCCACGTTGATGCGGCGAAGCTCGACATCAGCATCCCAGTGGCCTCGGTTTCCACCACCAACGCCAAGCTCGACGGCGAGCTGAAGGGCGACCAGTGGCTGGATGCGGCCAAGTATCCGACGATTCACTTCGTCTCGACCAAGATCGTTCGCACCGGCCCGTCCAAGGCCGCGATCACGGGCAACCTGACCTTCCATGGCGTGACCAAGCCGGTGACGCTCGACGCGACCTTCAACGGCGCCGGCGTCAACCCGCTCGACAAGTCCTATACGGCCGGCTTCAACGCGACCACGAAGATCCTGCGTTCGGATTTCGGCGTGAAGACCTACGTGCCCCTGATCGGTGACGAAACCACGATCAGCATCAGCGCCGCCTTCGTGCACAAGGCTTCCTGACGGAGCGATCCGGGCCGGCGATTGTGTCGGCCCGGATTGTTGTCGTCCTCTTGCGCCGGAGCACCGTCATGGTTGCCCAACGTACCCGTTATTCCGTCGTCGCGATGCTGCTCCACTGGGTGATCGCGGCCCTGATCCTCGCCAATATCTGGTACGGCTGGCAGATGGGGCAGTTGAAGGGGCTCGCGCAGTACGAGCTGTTCCAGCTGCACAAGTCCATCGGCATCAGCGTGCTCATTCTGAGCCTTGTCCGCGTCGGCTGGCGCCTGGTCGCTGCGCCGCCGCCGCTGCCGGCCAGCATGACCCGGTTCGAGCGCGCCATTGCCGGCGCGACCCACTGGATTTTCTACGGATTCATGATCGTCCTGCCATTGACGGGCTGGGTGATCGTCTCCGCGAGCCCGTATAATTTGCCGACGGTGCTGTTCAAGACCGTGCCTTGGCCGCACCTCGCCTTCGTCCATGATCTGCCGATGATGACGCGCAAGCTGATCGAGGATCAGGTGGGCGATGTGCACGAATGGCTGGCCTGGAGCCTGCTTGGGCTGGTGGTCCTGCACGTGGCCGCGGCGATCAAGCATCTTGTGTGGGACCGTGATGACGTGGCAGCGCGGATGATACCGTTCCTGCGTCGCCAGGGCGCCTCCATTTCGTCGGAGATCTGAAATATGCGCATGATTGCTGTTGCCGCTGCTGGCCTTCTGATCGCGGGGCCGACCGTCGCCGCCCCCAAGATGGCGACCGACGCCGCGAAGCCGGCCCCCGCCAAGGAGGCTACGGTCTGGACGGTCGACAAGCCGGCGTCCCGCCTTGGGTTCGTCGGCGCGATGAACGGGCAGGCCTTCACTGGCACGTTCCGCCGCTGGGACGCTCGCATCCGGTTCGATCCCAAGGCGCTCGCGACCTCGAGTGTGACCGCAGTCATCGATACCGGTTCGGCCGGCACGGGCGACCAGACGCGTGACGAGGCGTTGCCGACCGCCGACTGGTTCGCGGTGCAGACCTTCCCGCGCGCGATCTTCTCGGCCAGCCAGTTCAAGGCGCTGGGCGGGGGACGCTATCAGGCGATCGGAACGCTTGCGATCCGTAACGTGCGGCGGCCGGTGGTGCTGCCCTTCACGCTGGCGATCAAGGACGACCATGCGACGATGCATGCTGTGCTCACGATCGACCGCCGTACCTTCGGCGTCGGCCAGGGGCAGTTCGCGACCGGCGATACCGTGGCGACGAATGTGAAGATCGAAGTCTCGCTCTCGGCGACCCGCGCCCAGTAAGCGGCTGTTGCCCGAAACCTGCATCGACTCCCTTTGAAACTGGCCGCGAGACGGCATAAGTCGCGATCGCCGATCCCGTAGCGGATCCGGCTGTCATGGGAGTCGATGCGATGCTGGATGGTGCGAGCCTGATCGGGGGCGAAGCGGTGCGGGGCGGTGATTTGTTCCGCGCGGTCGATCCGTCCAGCGGCGAGCTGATCGCGCCGGAGTTCGCCGGCGTCGGCGCCACCGAGGTTGCGCGCGCCTGCGAGCTGGCCGCTGCCGCTTTCGACACCTATCGCGAGACCGACCCCGAGATCCGCGCGCGCTTCCTCGAGGCGATCGCCGACAATATCGAGGCGCTGGGCGACACGCTGATCCAGCGCGCGATGGCGGAGAGCGGCCTGCCGCGCGCACGCCTGGAAGGCGAGCGGGGCCGGACCTGCGGACAACTACGCTTGTTCGCCACGCTGGTGCGATCGGGCGACTGGCTGGGTGTCCGCGTCGACAGCGCGCTGCCCGAGCGCAAGCCGCTACCGCGCCCCGACATCCGCCTGCGCAAGATCGCAGTGGGGCCGGTCGCGGTGTTCGGTGCATCCAACTTCCCGCTGGCCTTCTCGGTCGCTGGAGGGGACACCGCGTCGGCGCTGGCCGCGGGTTGTCCGGTCGTGGTGAAGGGCCATCCGGCGCACCCCGGCACGGGTGAGCTGGTCGGGCGCGCGATCCGCGATGCGGTGAAGGCGTGCGAGCTGCCCGACGGCGTGTTCGCCTTGCTCCAGGGGGCATCCAACGCGCTCGGCGGCGCGCTCGTCGCCGATCCGCGCATCAAGGCGGTGGGTTTCACCGGTTCGCGCGGCGGCGGTATGGCGCTCGTGCAGATCGCGGCTACGCGGCCCGAGCCGATCCCGGTCTATGCCGAGATGTCGAGCGTCAATCCCGTGATCCTGTTCCCCGCAGCACTGGCCGCCCGGGCTGAAGCCCTGGCCGAATCCTTCGTGCAGTCGCTGACATCGGGCGCGGGGCAGTTCTGCACCAATCCCGGGATTCTCATCGGTATCGAGGGGAGGGAACTCGATCGCTTCGTGGTGCGAGCGACAGATCTGCTCGGGCAGGTGACGCCGCATGCCATGCTCACGCCTGGCATCCACCGCAATTTCGAACAGGGCGTGGCGGCCTTTGCCGAGCATCACGGTGTCGATGTGCTCGCTCGCGGAGCCGAGGGTGCGGGCCCGCATTGCGCGCGCGGGGTGCTGTTCGCGACCGACGCCGCGACCTTCCTCGCCGACCCGAATCTCAGCCATGAGGTCTTCGGATCCTCGTCGATTCTCGTGCGCTGCAAGGATTTGGGCGAGGTCGCGGCGTTGATCGAGGGGCTTGAAGGGCAGTTGACCGCCACCCTCCAGCTGGACGACGCGGATGTCGAGCTGGCGCGTCCGCTGCTGCCGATCCTGGAGCGTCGGGCGGGGCGTGTGTTGGCCAATGGCTGGCCGACGGGCGTCGAGGTCTGTCACGCCATGGTGCATGGTGGCCCGTTCCCGGCGACGTCGGACAGCCGCACCACATCGGTGGGGACACTGGCAATCGAGCGCTTCCTGCGCCCGATCAGCTACCAGAACCTGCCGGACGCGCTGCTGCCGTTGGCGGTCAAGGCCGCCAATCCGCTCGGCGTGCAGCGTCTGGTGGACGGGCGGACCGAACTCGCGCCCCGCTGACCGTCAGCGGGGATCGCTGGCGGGAAGGAAGGCGTCGAGCAGGATGTCGGCGACGGCCCGCATCGACGCCGCAGGGCCGTGCGTACCCGACGTGTGTCGAGCGCCGCGCGCGCCCTCGAACAACAGGATCAGGCCGTCGGCGAGCAGGGCCGGTCGGTCCACCGGCAGGCGCTCGACCAGCGCCATCAGGCGAGCACGCATCGCGCGTTTGTAGGTTTC